>JASBYO010000162.1 GCA_029983925.1 Flexilinea sp. | reverse complement strand
CGATCCCGCTCAGCGCCTTGATCGGCAGGAACAGGTTCAGCACAGGAACGATCCCGAAATAAGCGTAATAGCGCCCGTTAAAGAAGGCATGGTCCCACAGGTAGCGAACGCGGTAGCGGTCGCGATAGGTTATATCGTACGGCCGTTCGGCGCTTAGGAGCGAAGTGTCGGGCGTGACGCCGAGATGAAGCCGGCCGGAGAGGAGCGCGTCGGTCTGTTCATGGCAAATACTGTAAGTTGGGTTGGCGGCTTTTTTGAGTGCGTTGATCTGATTTATGGCCGATTTGACGCCGCGGCTGAGATCGACGCGTTTGGCGTAATTTGACGTAACTGTCCAGATCATGAAGAGGATCACGATCCCGGTCAGGACGGCGGAAAATCCGGACTGGCCCCTTGATTTCGGATTCAGCGACTGATCCCAGAGTACGCCTCCGGGTTTCAGAATCAGGATCAGCCACGAGGCGATCCAGACAACAGCCAACCGCGGAATCGAAAATTCCAGCGGAACGGCGACGTTCAGTTGAACGCGGTTCAGCTCGAAACTGAATTCGGATTCCTCGGCTGCCTGCGGGAAGATCAGGTCGATCCGATAGCTTTTGCCGATCGTATGCAGCGGAAGAATTAACGAGCGCGGTATATCCGGGATCAGGCGGACCGGATGATCCTGATCGGCGAGTTCGAACGCCTCGTCGTTGACGCGCAGGTAAACATCGGTGACCGGGCGGTCGCTTTTATATTCGAGCCGCAGGTTCCGGACCTTAACCGGATCGAAATAGACGGTCAGCCGGTACGGCTGATCGTACGGCGCGTAGGAAGTATACCGCTGCGAGGCGCGGTTGAAATAGAATCCGTACGGGGTAAAATCGCCGCGTTCGAGCGTCACGGTCGAGCGGTCGGAAAGCGTAAAATTTTCGTAATGGCGGATATTGAAGACGAATAATTCAAGACAGGCGGCGATGAGAAGCGAACCGGCCAGCGTCCGCAGCATAAACGCCGGAAGCGACCGGCTCGGCGCGCGTTTTTGGATCAGGACCAAGCGCATACTTTGGAAAAGGATCCAGGCCGAGACGCCGAGGAACGCGCCGCCGGTGAAAATTTTGAGCGCGGCCGGTCCCAACGGACGGAAATAGTAAATCAGCGTCGGACGCCCGGCCTTCAGAACAGCTTCAAAGACGGCCGTTCCGGCAAGGGCGAAAAGAAAACCGATCAGGGCGCCGATCAGCCTGCCGCGGCGGTCAAGCGGTTCGAATTGGATCTGTAAAAAGACGACGCCGGCGATCGAAAAGCCGGCGGCGAGAAGGATCAGGACAACGATCTGCATGGACTAAGCTTCGTTCTCGGACAGCGTCAATCTTTGTGGGAGATATAGCTGCCTAAAACGCGGATCCATTGCGTATATTGGAACTCGAGATCTTCGACAGCCTCGCGGACTTTCGAATCCGACATCGGGCCGTCAATATCGACGTAAAACATATATTGATACGGCTGATCGGCGACCGGCCGCGATTCAATCTTGGTCATATCGATTTCGCGGTCGGAGAACGTTCTCAGCGCGTTCATCAGCGCGCCGGGTTGGTGCGGAACGGTGAAAACGACGGTCGTCATCGCGCCGGGCCCGGGGTTAATCGGTTCGCGGGCGAAAACGTTATAGCGGGTCAGGTTCGCGCCTTTATGATCTTCGATATCATCGTCGAGGATCGCTAATTGATGATAATCCGCGATCGATTTCGATCCGATCATCGCCGTTTCCGGATTGGAAAAATTCAACAGCATTTCGACCGCGCCGGCGGAATCGTAAACGGTCTCAATATTCGGCCGGGACTTGAGCGATTGAAGATACCCGCGGCAAACGTCGAGCGCGCCGGGATGCGCGATGATCAGCGACAATTCGTCGATTTTCGCGTCGGGAAGCCCGATCAGCGAATAGCGAACCGGGACGTAGACTTCGTTCACGATAAACAGGAACTTCCGCGCCAGCAGGTAGTAGTTGGAATGGATCGAACCCTGAAGCGAATTTTCCATCGGGATCACGGCGTAATCGCATTCTTTCCGTTCGACGGCTTCCAGCGCCATTTCATATGTCGGGAAGATGATCGATTCGTATTCCTGATTCGGAAAAGCTTTTTGGACAGCGATGGTGGAGTGGCTGCCCGTGGTCCCTTGATAGGCTACTTTGATTTTGCTCATGGTTCGCTCCGCATAGATGCCGCAGGCGTCGCCCGCGCAGAATTGTTTTGGTTAGGGTTATTATAGCTGAAATCGCGGCGTTGCGGGGAGCGGAAAATCGGGCGGTCAGCCCGTCCCCCTCCCTCGGATCGCGGTATATATTGCAGATTAATCCTGCAAAGGACATGAAGAACGGACCATCCGATTTTTACGAGGATTGCGACGACGGGGTTGAAATCAGGGCATAGCGTATCAGCCCAGATCCGGAATAAAAACAGCGTTCCCCCTCCAAACGGCCGGGGCACGCTGTTCGTTGAAGTATTACGCCACCATGAACCGGGCGATATATTCTTCAACGCTTCCGATCGT
>JASBYO010000161.1 GCA_029983925.1 Flexilinea sp. | reverse complement strand
CTCCTGATCGTCCATCTTTTCGGTCAGGCCTGCGACATGGATCGGATCATGGCGCTCGTCAAGAAGTACGGCCTGCTCCTCGTCGAAGACTGCGCCCAGGCGCATGGCGCCGCCTGGAACGGGAAAACGGTCGGAACGTTCGGCGACGCCGGCTGCTTCAGCTTTTACCCGACGAAAAATATGACGACCGGCGAAGGCGGCGCGATCGTTACGGATAACGAGGAACTTCAGGAAAAATTCAAACTGCTGATCAACCACGGAATGAAAGTCCGTTATCATCACGACATCGTCGGCTACAACTACCGCATGACCAATATCGCCGGCGCGATCGGTCTCTGCCAGCTGGAAAAGCTTCCCGAATTTAACGCCAAACGGCGCGCCAACGCCGCCAAGCTCAGCGCGCTGATCACGAACCCGCTCATCGCGACGCCGGCCGTCACGCCCGGCTCGAATCACTGTTTCCATCAGTACACGGTCCGCGTCAAAAATGGCCGCCGCGACGATTTTATCGCCCATCTAAGCGCGAACCAGATCGGATACGGTATCTTTTACCCGCTGTCGATCCCGGAACAGGCCTGCTACGAATCGTTCGGATTCGATACGTCGTATCCGGTAACCGATCAAATCAAAACGGAAGTCGTTTCGCTTCCGGTTCATCCGGGCCTGACCGACGGGGACGTCGCGGCTGTCGCCGCCGCCGTCAACGCGTTCAAATAATCATCGGAGGGAAAAGATCATGAGCGAAACCAACGCCCCGTATATCAATCCGACCGCCCACGTTTCCGAACGCGCAAAAATCGGCGCCGGAACGAAAATCTGGATTAACGCGCAAGTCCGCGAAGACGCCGAAATCGGTGAAAACTGCGTGATCAGCAAGGACGTCTATATCGACCACGCCGTTAAAATCGGCAATAACGTCAAAATTCAGAACGGCGTCTCCGTCTTTAACGGCGTTACGATCGAAGACGACGTTTTCGTCGGCCCGAACGCAGCATTTACGAACGATTACTTTCCGCGCGCTTTCAACCCGGATTGGCAGATATCGAAGACGCTCGTCAAGCGCGGCGCGTCGATCGGCGCCAACGCTACGATCGTCTGCCGCCATACGTTGGGAGAATACTGCATGGTCGGAGCCGGATCGGTCGTTACCGCAGACGTCGAACCGTATACGCTCGTCGTCGGCAACCCGGCGCGGCCGATCGGGAAGGTCTGCCGCTGCGGACAGCGGCTCTTCAACGATCTTGTCTGCTCGATCTGCGGATTCGATTTGAAAACCGTATTGCCGTCCGCGGGGAAGAAATAAGCCGCTTCTTGCGCGATGGCTTAACTTCAGGTATACTTTGACGTTGTTCGGGGCATGGCGCAGCCCGGCTAGCGCGCTTGCATGGGGTGCAAGAGGCCCTGGGTTCAAATCCCAGTGCCCCGACTGAACAGATCCGCGTTCCGCGGATTTTTTTTATTCGCTATGAACCCCTTTCGGCCGAGCTCCCGGTAAATTCGGGAAACGCTTGACAAGCGCGTCAAAATGACCTAATATCTGATTAGAATTTTATTTCTATAATCAAAACAGACCGGCGGGACTTCATGACAAAAATTATTTTTATTCGAGACGAAAATCATATCCAATTCGCCAACGACGCGAAACCGCGCGACCGCATCCTCGACCAGATTACGCTTCAGACTTATCCGCTGCCGGAAGGAACGCAGGCGGAGGACTGGATCGACGTTAACGGCGTTCTGATCATCGCGCTGAGCCGAATCCCGAAACAGTTCGAAGCCCTGAGCGATCGGCAAATCGAAATATTGGCGCTGCTCCTGAACGGATTGACCCGCGAGGAAATCGCGGAACGATTGGAAATAATGCCTACGACCGTCGATTTTCATCTCAACGTCGCTAAAAACGGATATCAGGTCAAAACGCGCAACGAACTCATCGCTCAATTCGCGCGGGAACAGGAACGGGAACGGCTGGATCGAGACTGCTTGCTGACGATCGGCGACAGCGCCGAAAAATAAAAATCGCCAGGTTCCGAAAAAGCGGGAACTAAATCGCCGCTGCGAACGTATTTAAAATATGAATCAGGAGGAAAGCATATGTCCGAAACCTTGAAATATTCAGCTGCCGAAAAACGGATCCGATATTTTGTCGTATTCGTTTTATGCTTTTTAGCGATATTTTCGCCCGCCGCGGCTCAAAGCGGAATCGGAACGCGTCCGGGAACGCAAACGCTGATCTGTTACGACGAAATGGGGAACCAGCGGATCTCCGCGACATCCGTATCGACCGATCTTTGTTATGACGCGTTTCGAAATCCGACGACGCTTACGTTCGGCGCGTACTTGTTAGCTAATCAGATCAAACAACAAACTGTCACGGCGCCCGCCGCTCCGACCTCAACCATGGATAACAGCGGCGTCATCGTGGAAGCTCCGCTTGGTCCCATGAGCGCAACGCCGACGCCGACCGACGCGGTCATCTTTGAAACCGACACGCCGGAACCCGCGACCGAAACCCCGGCCGCTCCGGAAACCGATACGCCGGAACCCGCGACCGAAACCCCGGCCGCTCCGGAAACCGACACGCCGGAACCTGCGACCGAAACTCCGACCGTCCCGGTAACCGACAC
>JASBYO010000160.1 GCA_029983925.1 Flexilinea sp. | reverse complement strand
CCGATCGACGTCGCGCCGGAAGCCGGCATCCTCTCGGTCGTCATTACCGGTCCGAACACGGGGGGAAAGACGGTGACGCTGAAAACGATCGGGCTGATGATCCTCATGGCGCAGTCGGGACTCCATATCCCGGCGCAATCCGGATCGGAGCTTTCGATCTTCCAAAACGTTTTCGCCGATATCGGAGACGAACAATCGATCGAGCAATCGCTTTCGACCTTTTCGGCGCACATGACGAATATTATCCGCGTCCTTCGTTCAGCGACGGCGAAATCGCTCGTCCTTTTCGACGAGTTGGGATCCGGGACCGATCCGGAAGAAGGCGCGGCGCTGGCGCGCGCGATCCTCGAATACCTGATCGGGAAACATATCCCCAATTTCGTCGCCACTCATTTTTCCGATCTCAAGGCTTACGCGCACGCCACCCCGGGCGCGACGAACGCCTCGATGCAATTCGATTTGAAAACGCTGAACCCGACCTACCGCCTGTCGATCGGAATTCCCGGACGTTCAAACGCGCTGATGATCGCGAAACGGCTCGGACTCCCGCCGACGATTCTCGAATCGGCGGAGCGGACCGTCTCGCCCGAAGATTTAAGCGGCGCGGGATTGCTGGACGAAATTAACCGCCTTCATGAGCTGGCGCGGAAAGCGCGTTCCCAAGCCGACCGCGCGCGTTCGCTGGCGGAAAACGAACGCCGCGAATGGCAGCGGAAAATCGAGGAAGTCGAAAACGAAAAAGAGCGGATATTATCCGAAACCTACGCAGATACGCAATCCGAATTAGGCGAACTGCGGGAAGAAATCGCGCGGCTGCGCCGGGCGTACGTTAACGCGCGTTTGCCGCTGTCGTCGATCCAGGAACTTGAAAGCGACGTCAAGGCCGTCAAAGCCGAAGCCAAAAAAGTCGAAAAAGCGATCGAAAAAACGGTCGAAAAGAATCATGAAGCGCTGTTGAAAGACCGGCCGTTCAAACTCGGTCAGAAAGTCCGCGTCCGTTCGCTCGGATCCGACTCGCTCGCCGTTCTTTCCGCGCTTCAGGACGACGAAGCCGAGGTTCAATTGGGAATGCTGCGGATGCGGATTCCGCTGAGCAGCCTGCGCCACCCGAATCAGAGCGGCGAGGAGGAAGCTGAAAGCGCCGCGCCGCCCGTTCGCCCGGCGGAGAGAACGCCGGCGCCGGTTTTCCGCGCCTCGCCTGGATTGGAACTCGACTTACGCGGAATGACCGGCGAAGATATCGTCCAGCCGCTCGAAAAATATCTTGACGACGCGGCGTTGGCCGGCTTGCCGTTCGTTCGGATCATCCATGGAAAAGGAACCGGGAAGCTGCGGCAGGAAGTCCGGCGGCTGCTTTTAGACGCGCCGCAAGTCAAATTCATCGAAAAAGGAAAGGATTCCGAAGGTGGCGAAGGCGTTACCGTCGCGCATCTCCGCAGCGCGTAAGGCTCTCCGTCGTCCGGCGATCGTGATCGCGCTGGTCTTTATGTGCTGCGCCGCCTGCGGCCCGCTCCAAGTCCAGCTCATCAACGACGCGACGCCCACCGATATCCGAATCGTTACCGCAACCGCCGCTATTTCGCCGACGCCGTCGATCGTCTGGTTCCCGCCGACCGCAACCCCGCTTCCGCTTTTTACGCCGACCGTTGTTCCGACCGTCGATAAGCTCGGGAAATTGGGGGAGGCGTACCTGAGCGACGGATTCGCGGCCAAAGCCGGTTGGCAGACAATGCGTACGACGGTTGGAAATATTACGCTTTCCGACATGGGCGAATTGACGTTTTCGATGCCCGGCGATAAAGGGACGCTCGTTTCATACAATCGCATCGCCTTTTATCCGAGTTACTATTTAAGCGTCGACGTGACCCTTTCCTTCTGCTCTTTTCATCAGGACGGCTACGGAATCCTCTTCCGTGTCGGCGACAGCGAGCATTTCGCGCGCGTGTGGATCAACTGCCTCGGGCAGACGCGCTTCGAGCGGATCAGCGGCGGAAAAGCGGCCGAACTGAGCGACTGGGCGGCGAACGGGAAAATACGTCCCGGCGCGCCCCAAAAATTCACGGTCGGGCTGCGCGTCGAAGGGGAAAAAGTTGAGCTGTACCTGAACGACGCGTTTCAGTATGAGATCGAGGACGTTTCGACCGACGCGGGAGGAATCGCGCTGGCCGCGGAAACGGCGGGCGCCGCGCCGCTGACGGTATCGTTTTCGAACCTGACGATAAGACGGCTGGAATAAAACGAAAACAGGATCGTTTTTCCGCGAAAAATTGAAAATATAGTATAATTCAAACCGCTTGATTGGAGAGGTGCCGGAGTGGTTGAACGGGGCGGTCTCGAAAACCGTTAAAGTCGCAAGACTTTCGAGGGTTCGAATCCCTCCTTCTCCGCAAAATAAAAAATCTATCGTCAGATAGGTTTTTTATTTTTGCGTTAGATGTATGGAGGGATTCGAACCCGAGAGGGCGAGGCGCGGAAGCGCCGAGGTTCGAGACGAATTGCAAAGCGATTCGTCGAGGAGGCGTTTTGCGAGCAAAGCGGAGCAAAACACGAATCCCTCCTTCTCCGCAAAAAAACCGCGTGAAGCGGTTTTTTGATTATGAAAAAGATTTCCTTTCTTGTATAAGACTCATCCTTTTATTGCGTTTTAAGGTCCGCGGAGCATTCTGATATATAAATACAGATCGATTCGCATTATCGCTGCACTCTGCCTGAACCATCCCCATTGACAAGTGACATAACTTCT
>JASBYO010000159.1 GCA_029983925.1 Flexilinea sp. | reverse complement strand
CGGATGCCGTTGATCGCGCCGCGCATGATTCGGGATTCGGGCAGCTGCTGGAACAGGACAGCGACGATCAGCATAGAGAAAAAGGCCGGAAGAACGGTTCCTGCGATGGCCATCGCGGCGCCGAACGCGCCGGCGAGGCGTTTCCCGGTAAAGTAACTGTTATTGACGCCGATAATCCCCGGGAGCGAATTGCTGAGCGCGATGATTTCATGGTATTCGTCTTCGCTCATTAATTTGTGCTTTTTTGTAATTTCGTAGAGGAGCTGGGGCGTCGCGGCGAGCCCGCCGGTAAAAGCGAAGACCATCGCTTTAAGATAAATCCTAAGCAAAAGCAAGCCTTTTTTATAGTCTGAAGCGTCGGTATACGGATTTTTGCGGTCGTTTGGCTGCGTCATCATAGGGGATCCTTCAGGAAAGAAATATCTCGCTCAATTATAGCACCCGTTTTCGGCGATCGGATTTTCATGCTCCGGAATCCGGGCGGTATAATGATCTAAATCTGTCGGACTTAATAGGAGGTCGTTCATGGCTGATCAGCGGACGCGCGATAACGCGCTGGCAATTTTACGTAAGTATATTCAGGGCGAAACGTTAATCCGTCATTGTCTGACGGTCGAGGGTGTTATGCGCCATTTCGCCGAACTGAACGGTGCTGACGCGGACGAATGGGGCTTATTAGGTCTGCTGCATGATCTGGATTTCGAGTTGTATCCGGAAGCGCATTGCGTTAAAGTCGTCGAGCTGCTCAAGGCGGAGGGATTCAGCGACGATTTTATTCATTCGGTCCAAAGTCACGGTTTCGGACTATGCTGCGACGTTGAACCGGTCAGCCGCAAGGAATGGGTCCTGTATACGATCGACGAACTGACCGGTTTAGTTTACGCCGCCGCATTGATGCGCCCGTCGAAGAGCGTCCTCGATTTGGAAACGAAATCGGTGATGAAGAAGTTTAAAGCGCCGGCTTTTGCGGCGAACGTCGATCGCGACGTGATCCGGAACGGCGCGGAGAAATTGGGGATCCCGCTTGAAACGGTAATTGCGGAGACGATTCAGGGGATGCGCAAGATTGCGGACGAGATCGGCTTACGGGGCGCCGTCGACGGGCAGACGTTTTTCCCGTGAATTCGCTCTGAAAAACCGCCGGACGGGAGGCTAAAACTCCGTCCGGCGGTTTTTGTGTTTAGAATCCGTGGAGCCCTTTCGCGTCGGTCAAGATTTCGCGGATTTGATGATCGTTGAGGAGCGGATTGATATTCGTTTCGCCGTAGACGCGGCCAATACCGCGAACGTCGACAAATAAACGCTCGATTTTTTTAAAGATGAGCCCGCTGCGCAGGATAGTGTAATAAAAATCGCAGTTGTCGAAAAAAGAGGTTTCGCCCGGTTCAATTTCGGGGTTATCCGGTTTTTTCGCGTTTTCGTTTTCGTCGCGGATGACGATTTCCGATCCGTCGGAAAGGACGAACCCGGTTTGAAGAACGGTCAGCGGCGTTGCGCTGGCGTTCGCGATATACAGGTCGAAAGTCAGATACCCTTTCTTCTTAAAAACGACATGGTTGACGTCGTCGATCGTAAACTGGACGGTCGGTTTCGCTTTCCGCCGCAGCGCGCGGAAACCCCAGGCGATCAGCCGGATCAGCAGGTACAGGCAGATCAGGAAAAATGATATGAATCCGAAAATTTGCGCCCAGCGCGGATCGAAAATCGAAAAGAACCAATCCGGAAAATTCTCAAGCGTAATACCGTTCATAGCGCCTCATTTCAGCAAAGATACGAGTTTTCCTAATTGTAACGGATTTTCGGATTTGTTTCGGCAAACTCTGCCATATCAGAAATCCTCGGAAGCTAAATTGCAGTACTGTCCCTCAAATCCGCAATCTTGCGACAGATCGTATGAAATCGGCAGCACGGTTCCGTCAGGCAGGATGAAATCGACCTGAACGACCAGCGCATAGATTTTTACGCCGATGACGCTCGAATCTGAAAAGCTGCTGAGCTTGGTGTTCTCAAAACGGAATTCGCCCTGTTCCGTTCCGCTTGCCAGCCTGTACGTCAAAACGTCGTTTTCGATCTTGATGCCGCTGAATCGTATCTGCGCGTTGTCAGCCGATGCTTGAAATTCTTCCGGTAAATCGGAGCCGGACGCAGCCGCCGGTTTGCTTCGATCCTCGGCCGGGGCGCGTTCCGGATTTTGAAAAACGAATGTTTTCTCGAACGGCTCGGCGACAGCTGCGAAGGTCTTTTCCGGCTTGCCGGACGCCGGATCTCGGATAACAAGAGCGGGCTTGCCGATGGTAAGCTGCGCCGTGTCCCAGCTCGTGTCGGGAGTCAGTCTGCCGTCTGCGAATTGGAAAATAAAGTTGAGCCCGTTTTCCGTGTCGAGGTTTTTTTTCTTCTCGGGCGGGTTTACCGCCAACGTAAATTCAGCCTTACCGTCGGAAAACTTAAATTTCCCGAGTTCAAAACCGAGCTGGATCGACTCCGTTCCCAGCGGAACTTTTTCGGGAAGAATGATGAGCGGATCCATGCCGTCAACGCTTTGCGCGCAAATGCGCTGCGCATAGCCGATGACTATAGCGATCCAGAGCAGGCGTAAAAGTAAGTGGGTTTTGTTCATGGCGGAAGCGCTCCTTTCACATGACAATTTTCTGTTGACGATTTATATCTTAATTTTACCGCTGACCGAATGCGTTTTAACATGTTCTGGGTTTTCTTTTCCCGGATTGAACGCAGCTTTGGGGTGTGCGTAACTGTATCAGTTATGTTGTCTTCCTGCGTTTCGACGGTTATGTCATCAGTCCGGCGCGGTTACCGTTGACAATTCGGCGGATTTCGGTGATAATCAGT
>JASBYO010000158.1 GCA_029983925.1 Flexilinea sp. | reverse complement strand
TGCGTTTTCTTCATGCGCGGGAAATTAAACGATAAATTACAGCGCGGTCTGGCCGGATTCGCCGGCGGCGTCATGGTCGCGGCTTCGATTTGGTCGTTGATCATACCGGCGTTAGACTTTTCGGAAGATATGGGGAAATGGTCGTTCGTTCCGGCGGCGGTCGGATTTTGGCTCGGGATCCTTTTCCTCCTGGCTCTCGATAAAATCATCCCCCATCTTCACAGCGGCAGCAACGAAACCGAAGGGCTGAAATCGAATTTTCAAAAAAATACTTTGCTGCTCCTCGCCGTCACGCTGCACAATATCCCGGAAGGTATGGCGATCGGCGTCGTTTACGCCGGGCTGATCGCGGGAAGTCCGGGGATATCGCTGCTCGCCGCGCTGGCGCTGTCGATCGGGATCGCGATTCAGAATTTTCCCGAAGGCGCAATTATTTCGATGCCCCTTCATGCCGACAACATGAAAAAAGGGAAAGCGTTCGTTTACGGAACGCTTTCCGGAATTGTCGAACCGATCGGCGCGTTGATTACGATCCTGCTGGCAAGTTTGATTTTGCCGTTTTTACCTTACGCGCTGAGTTTCGCCGCCGGCGCGATGGTCTATGTCGTAGTTGAGGAACTGATTCCTGAAATGTCGGAAGGGAGCCACTCGAATATCGGGACGATCTGCTTTGCGCTCGGATTTACGATCATGATGATCCTCGACGTCGCGCTCGGATGAGGCGCTTCTTATTCGGAGATTCCTTTCCAGACGGAAAAATTCTTCAAATTTGACCCGCCGATGAATTCGGAAAGGATCGAGTTCGCCGGAATCAGGTCGGTCGGGAGCGGCAGAACCCATTCTAAAAACGACAGCAGCCGCTTCGCTTCGATATACTCCATAGAACCGAACGTAACCTGACGCAGCGCAGTCTCGGCAAACGGTTTCAAAGCGGAAAGTTCATAAACGAGCGACGAATTAACGTACGCGTCGGCGTAGGATTGGTAAGGGAAAATATACTTGTTCTCGCCGGCGCGTACCGAATCCCAACGCTTAATCGTATCCTCCGCTGAATAGCCGCGCTCGCGATAATCGCGGACGACGCGGCGGATTAAGCGGTTGTCGACCGTCGAAACGCGGTTATAACGGTCGACGTTGAGCTGCGTCAGAGGGGAAATATAAATTTGGAATTTACTCGATTTCGGAATTCCCGGGAGAAGGCGCGGATTCATGCCGTGAATCCCTTCCAGGATGATAATCTGATCAGGATAAATCCGAATCGTTTTTCCGGGTTTGCTCTTTCCGTCCAGAAAATCAAAACGCGGCAGCTGAACTTCTTCTCCGTCAATTAAGCGATGGATACAATCATCCATCAGCGTCAAATTCAAATTTTCGATTGCTTCAAAATCGTATTCGCCGTTTTCATCGCGCGGGCTAAGTTTACGGTCGACGAAAAAATCGTCCATCTCAATCGGAACCGGAGAAATACCATGAACCAGCAGCTCAATCGACAAACGTTTCGAAAACGTCGTTTTCCCTGACGACGAAGGTCCCGCGATCAGGATCACACGCGGCCTTGGTTTCAGATCGGCGATGCGCTGCGCAACCTGGGAAAAGCGTTGACTGTGAAAGGATTCGCTGACGAGAATAACTTCTTGAATCCGTCCCTGGACGATCGCGTTATTCAAAGACGCGATCGAGCCGATTCCCAATTTCGTCAGCCAGTCGCCATATATCCGGAATTGTCCCAAAATTTTCGAATCTTCTTTAAGCGGCGCGATTTCCGTCGTTTCGCCGTGAAGCGGATAGCGTAAAAAGAATTCGTTCGTTTCCTCCGACGGTTCAATCGAGAAATACTTTAAGTAACCGGTCGAAGGAACCATGTAGCCGTAGTGATAATCGACATAATCGCCCAAACGGTACATCGTCAGAAAATCTTTCTTACGATAGTTAAGCAGCTGGTACTTTTCTTTTTGTCCGCGGCTTTCAAAAACCTGTTTCGCAAAATCGATCGAATAAATCCCGCGCTCAATCGGCAAATCCGATTCGACCGTCGCGCGCATCTCCGCTTCCAACGCGGCGTAAAACGATTTCGGCTCCGGAATATCCAAACCCTTAATCTGACAGAAAAGACCGCCCGATGTGATGGAATGATCAACCATTAAATCGGCGGTCGGGAAAAGTCTCTCGAACGTAGCCGCTAAAAGAAAAACGATCGACCGGCGGTAGATATTTTTCCCGTCGGAAATCGCCGTCGTAATTCCTTCGATCTTGGCGTTCGATTCCAATTTAAACGTCAGTTCGCGCAGCTCGTGATTCACAATCGCGCCCACGAGCGGCCACTTGAATTCGTCTTTAATTTGGGCCAGAAAATTACCGACCGGATCGCCCTTCGGGCCAACGATCAGCCGTCCGTCCGGCAATTCTGCCTGTATAATTTGGGTGGGAGGAATAATTTGAAAATGCTTTTCCATGATTGCGCCTCTCTTTTAAATAATTATAAAACAGCGATGGGATCAAACTGAAAAGGAATCTTGAACATGGCCCTGATCATCTGGATAACGCTGAGTCTTTTAATCTTACCGCGAATCATTCTGATCGTCGGTACGATTTCAGCAATTTTTCCCGAAAAACAATGTCCGCCGAACCGTTACGCCGTCGTCTTTGGAGCCGGACTGGAAAAAAGCGGACGGCCGACGCGGGTTTTGCGCGACCGGATCGAAACGGCGGTCGGGCTGTTCAGACGGGGAAACGTCACGGCGATTATCCTGAGCGGAGGGAACAAATCGGTTTATGCGAATGAAACCGAAGCGATGCGCCTGTACGCGCTGGAACTCGGCATCCCGGCAGAACGGCTGATTATTGACCCGGACGGTTTTCGCTCTTTCGAGAGCTGCGTCAACCTGCTCAAATACAAGTCGAACCAATTTACGCTGGTCACGCAGCGCTTTCACCTTCCGCGCGTCGTCTGGAT
>JASBYO010000157.1 GCA_029983925.1 Flexilinea sp. | reverse complement strand
CGGCCGGGCAGATCGCGGCGGAATGGATCCGTTCGCTGCAATTCGGATGGTCGGCCGAATGGATCGCGATCCGAAATTTAAATATGGGGATCTATCCGCCTGAATCCGGGCGCTTCCTGAATTATTATTCCGATTGGATCGGGGTCCAGATGCGGACGATGGTTTGCGGGATGTTAGCGCCGGGTCAGCCGATGGAAGCGGCGCGGCTGGCGTTTACCGACGGGATCGTATCCCATTCGAATAACGGCGTCTACGGCGGTATGGCGGCGGCGGTGATGACGGCGCTGGCGTTCTCGATGAACGATCCGCGCGCGATTTTGAGCGAGACGCTGAACTATCTTCCGGCGCGGAGCGAATACGCGGCGAAATACCGCCGGGTCATGACGATTTTGAGCAAAAACCAAGAACCGGAGAGCGCGCTGAAGGCGATCGATACCTGTTTTGAGCGCTATAACTGGATTCACGCCTATCCGAACATGGCGGCCGATTTATTCGCGCTTTGGTACGGAGAGGGCGATTTTACGCGCTCGATGACGCTGCTGGCGAAAGCGGGAAACGACGTCGACTGCAACGCCGGACTGGTTGGGAACGTGTTGGGCGTGATGAACGGCGTGCCGGACCGGTGGTCGGCGCCGGTCGGCGATCTGTTGGAAACGTACCTTCCGGGACGCGAAAGGAATTCGATCCGCGAACTGGCGCGGCGGACGGCGCGGCTGAGCGGGATTTTATAACGAGTTTGGAATAGAATGAAAAACCGGCGTGAATCCCTATCGACTCACGCCGGTTCGGATCAACACGCTTCGGAGACCGCTCGGATCACTCCCCGTTTGTTTCGAATGGGATTTCCGCGTAATAAAAATCTTTCGCTTCGGCGTAAATCAGTTTGACCGATTGAGTTTCTTCGCAAACGGCGATCGTTTGGATGAAGTATTTATCTCCGCTCGGAAAAGTATGACTCGCGAGTTCCCTCCCGCTCTTAGCGTCGTAAACGCGGACGACGATCGGCGATGATTCCTCGGTAAAGTCTTCCTTGGTTGCCGTCGCGAGATAATTTCCCCGCGCCGATAACGCCATTTGCCGATCTTCCAGAAATTGACGGAGCGGTATCTCGCTGATTTCGCCGGTTTCAGCGTTCCAAACGAATAACGATTTCGCCGGGATATTTTTAAAATCGTCCATATCCTCGGGGATCGGGTCGGGAAGGATAATCAGCGCGGCGGGCGACGTTACCGGCGTATGGTCGCTGAACGGCCCGGAGCTCGAAGATTCGTAATCGACCCTCGAAAAGTCTTTCTCGTCCTTTATCGTAATCGCTTCGCCGTCCGCGGACATCATGCCGTAAATTTGATTGGTGGTATGGTCGGGGTCATCCGGAACGTATTGACTTCCCTCAAAAAAAATCGTCTCGCCGCTGCGGATTAATCTGAATCCGTTGACGCCGAAGACCCCGGGTTTCAATTCGGAATCCATCTCGAAAATCAGCGTATCCTCCCCGGTATCCAGATTTCTTCGGAAAAGGTCCATCGAATCCGATTTATAAAAAAGATCGACGCCGTTTTGCGCCAGACCGAACAGGATCGTCGTCGGAACGTCGATAATTTGATTCAGATCTGTCTCACGGATCAGGCTCAGACTGTCGTCATACTGATAGAGAGCAATTTTGGTTTGGAAGAAGTTTTCCCTCAGTCTCTCAACGAACCAGCCGAAGCCTGTTTCAAGTTCCTGAACGCGGTCCGAGCGGAAAATCATTTCCGGATCGCTCAACGATTCCGGAAACGGCGCTTCGTTGACGATTTCGAACGAATCCAAGCCGATCAGACTGATTCGATCACTCAGGATCAGCAGCCGATCGTTCGACAGGAAGGTGAAGCTGATCTGATCGGCGATCGGGTCGCGCTCGGGGATAAATTCCGCGAGGTTCTGAACGCGGATCGCGGGCGCGCCTTCGTCGGCGAGGGCGGGAAAGGACAGGATGACGCTCACCGCGAGGACGAGCGTCATGACCGATAAAAAATGTTTCAATTTTTTCATGGGTTTCGTGATCTTCATCGACGTTTCCTTATTAATTATTAAAATGTGATTCCGATCAGGTAAATTGAATCGGCCTGCCGGTAAGCGGCGTAAATTTGGCGCGTTACTTCGGATACGTTAATGATTTTCGCATAGCCGCCTATATCGGATAGCTCATAATTCAGCAGATTTTCACCGCTTAAGACATCATAAACACGGATATAGATCGTATGGATTTCGCCGTAAGGATCTTCCGACCCAATCGACGCCAAATACGCGCCGCTTTCCGACAGTTTGACAGTGCCGTCTTCCCCCGAAAAGTTCAGTGGGATTTCGGATATTTCGCCGTTCTCAACGCTCCGGACGAAAACAGTTTTTGCCGGCGGGAGAACATAATTTTCGGGATCTTCCTGAGTCGGGTCTTTGGGAATTGCCAGCGCGACCGGCGCGGTCGGTGGGATCGCGCCGAAGTAAGCTGATGCGGAAAGATTGAACGAATCCGAAAAGGTTTCAGATTCAAACACCTTCAAATCTGTCCCGTCCGGGTTGATCGTCGCAAGCAGGTATTCCGGGACGCCGAAAGATTCCTCTCCGTATCTTCCGGTTTTCATAAGAACGGTTTTGCCGTTGTCGATCAAGCGAATTGAATGGATCGTATCCGGATCGGAGCCGTAAACGCGTCCGGTTCTGTAGACGAGGCTGTTTTCGTTCGTGTCGAGGTGAAATTTGTACAGCCCGGAACTGTCGCCGGTTCCGTAGTAATACCATTCTTTCCCGTTTGGATGTATATCTAAACTTCTGTAGTCCGGAACGAAGCTGGCGCCTGATTGCGGGAGCCGTTCATTGAGAACCGTTTCTTCTAAGATATTGAGCTGATCGTCGAAATGGTAATAGAAAAAATTTGAGAAGTTTCCGCCGTCGGGCCGTTCGGTAATCCAGACGAAACCTTCTTTTAACGGCTGAATCCGATCCATGACCGAATAATCGA
>JASBYO010000156.1 GCA_029983925.1 Flexilinea sp. | reverse complement strand
GCTTTGACGGATGAAGATAAAGCGCGGCTTCGTTCTTTTCCCCCGTTCGGTTCGCCGTTTCATGGTTTCATGTGTATAATTAGATCGGTATTTTCGGGGTGTAGCGCAGTTGGCAGCGCACCGCGTTTGGGACGCGGGGGTCCGCGGTTCAAGTCCGCGCACCCCGACTTTATTCAAATCCCGCCTATTTCGTCTTTCACGCTCATCCGTTATAATAAAAGCGATCAAATTACGCTTATCTTTGGATAAAGAATACGGTCAAGAACAGGGGCATCATCATGAAGAAAAAATTTCAAATCGTCATTCCGATGGCTGGGTTCGGGTCTCGTCTCCGCCCATGGACCTGGAGCAAGCCGAAACCGCTGATCAACATGGCGGGACGGACGTCGTTGGATTATCTTTTGGATGAATTCAAGAGCCTTGAAGACGTTTTCGACCTCGAATATATTTTTATTATTTCGCCCAACGGTTGGGAAATCAAGGCGTTCATGGAACGAAATTATCCGGATTATCGGACGGAATATATCGTTCAGGAAGAAATGAAAGGGCAATCGCACGCGGTATTCCTCGCTAAAGATTTGATTTCGGGGCCGATGATTATGACTTTTTCCGATACGATTATCGATTCGGACCTGAGTTTTTTGAAGGATGAAACGGCCGACGGCGTCGCCTGGACTCAATATAACGAGCATCCGCAGCGTTTCGGCGTCGCGATAACCCGCGGCGATAACCGCGTCGAACGATTTATCGAGAAACCGCCGACGGATGAGTTTAAACAGGTCATCGTCGGCTTCTATTATTTCAAAGAAGGGAAAAAGCTGATCGAGGCGATCGACGAGGAAATCCGCGAAAATATCTCGCTCAAAAACGAGTTTTATATTGCCGACGCGCTGAATATCATGATTCAGCACGGCGCGTATTTCAAGACGGCGGAAACGAAGCTTTGGCTCGATACCGGCGTCCCCGAAACCGTCTTCTCGTCGAATCGGTACTTCCTGGCGCATGGAAACGATAACGGCGCAGAGGCGCGGAAACGTCCGGGCGTAACCGTTGTCGATCCGGTTTTTATCGCTGCGGATGCGGTCGTTGAAAACGCCGTCATCGGCCCATACGTCTCGGTTGCTTCTGGAGCGAAAATCTCGAACGCCGTGATTGAGAATTCGATTATCGCCGAAAATGCGACGATCGAAAATCAGGTAATCAGCGACTCGCTTATCGGTGCGAAGGTTCAGCTGACCGGTAAAAAGCGCTCTTACTTTGTCGGCGATAATTCCGTTCTCGACGTTTAGGCGCTTCCGACCGTGAATCGAATCCGGCGCGGCTCCGGAATTTTTCAGGAATATCGTTAAAGTTATATTTTCGATCAAAGCGGCAGGAAAATCGGCCCGTTTGAGCGCGATGTAAAAATAAAAGGGTCTTGGCGCGGAAGTAGAATGGTTCCTGTATGGAAATTTCGTTGTTTCCGGAAAAGGAATCCTCAGCGGCGGCGGGGCGGACGTTTCCGCTCAAGCCGCGCGGGCAGAGGCCGAAGCCTGAACGGGGACGATGCGCGTCTGTTCGGGATGGTTCATGCGCCGACGGTTGGGAAGGCGAATTTTATCATAATAAAATCGTTTCGAGGCGCTCTCTTTTCGTTATAATTTAGAAGTTTGATTTCATCTTCATCGCTGGTTACGGATGGTCAAATTTGAAATTACTGTTTTTTGAAAGGGAAAACTATGCCGGTTAAATTATCCGTCCGCGCAGAATCGATCCAGCCCTCGGCTATCCGCCGCTATTTCGACGTCCCGAAAGACGTTATCTCGCTCGGAATCGGCGAACCCGATTTTTCGCCGCCGCCATGCGTTACCGCCGCCGCGATCGAAGGGCTTAAGAACGGCGAAACCCACTATACCGCGAATCTCGGTCTCTCCGAATTACGCCATAAAATCTCGGATCATCTGTATAACGCTTACGGCGTTCGTTATAATCCAGAAGATGAAATTATCGTAACGGTCGGCTGTTCCGAGGCGTTGTTCCTGGCGTTAGCCGCGGTCGTCAATCCCGGCGACGAGGTGATTGTCGTGACGCCCTGTTTCGTTTCGTATCAGGCCGCGGTTCAGCTGGCGTCCGGGATCCCGGTCGAGATCCCCTGTTTGATCGAGAACGATTTTGATCTGGACGTGGAAGCCGTCGAAGCCGCGATCACGCCGAAAACGAAAGCGATCCTGTTCGGGTTCCCCTGTAATCCGACCGGCGCCGTCGCCTCTCGCGAGGCGTTGACCGCGTTGACGGATTTGGCGCTTAAATACGATTTAGCGTTGATTTCCGACGAATTGTACGACCAGCTCGTTTTTTCCGGCGAGCATGTCTGCGCCCCGAGTATCCCCGGCGCGTTTTATCGGACGTTCCTCGTCGGCGGGTTTTCGAAAAATTACGCGATGACCGGATTTCGGATCGGCTATATCGCCGGACCGAAAAACCTTCTCAACGGCGCGTATAAAATTCATCAGTACTTAATCATGTCCGCCCCGACAATTGCGCAGCTGGGCGCGATCGCCGCGTTGGATCATGGCGCGGAAGACGCCGCGCGTATGCGCGACGAATACGACCGGCGGCGTAAGCTGCTGTATCGAACGCTGAACGAATTCGGGCTGCGGACGGCGGAACCGAAGGGCGCGTTTTATATCTTCCCGGAAATTACCTCGACCGGGATGACGAGCGAACGTTTCGCCGACCGGCTTTTGAACGAGAAACGCGTCGCGCTGATTCCCGGGAATGGGTTCGGGAAGGGCGGCGAAGGTTTCGTCCGGATTTCATACGCGACGGCGTACGAAAAAATTGAAGCTGCGTTGGAGCGGATCGGCGATTTTCTACGCGGGTAAAAAGGATTTTAACGATAACGAAAAAGGCTTCCATGTTGCCGGAAGCCTTTTTTGTTAGGAGCCGCGGTTTGCGTTTGTCCCTGATTTTGCGCGGCGTTTAAAAAAACGTAGCGGACCGCGAAATTCAGGCGGTTTTTCGAAAATCTATTCCAGCTGGAGTATAATATTTATTTATACGCAATCACCGT
>JASBYO010000155.1 GCA_029983925.1 Flexilinea sp. | reverse complement strand
AGGCCGATTACCCCTTGACGCCGCCGGCGGTAATACCGGCGATAATTTTTTCCGAAAGGAAAATATATAAAATAAAGGTCGGGAGGAAGACGATAATAACCGCCGCGAACATCCCCGCCCAGTCGCCCGTATATTTCATCGAGTCGATCATCGAATACAGTCCGACTGCAACCGGCTTGACGCGGTCGTTATTGGCGAAAATCAGCGACATGAAGTATTCGTTCCAGATATTGATGAAATTGAAGATACTGACGGTGATGATCCCCGGCTGCGCCAGCGGGAGCATGATCTTCCAGAAGATCTTGATCGGGGCGCAGCCGTCGATAGCGGCCGCTTCCTCGTAGCTGGCGGAAAGGTTTGAAAAGAATGTCAATAAAAAAATTGTCGTATACGGAATATTGATCCCGACGTACAAGAAGATCATCAAGGCGCGCACGGTCCAATCCTGTTTGAGGAGCTGCAGCTGGGATACGATCCCGAAGAGCGGCAGGATGATCATCACCATCGGCACGCCCATTGCCGCAACGAAGCTGGATTGGATCGGCCGATTCAGGAAAAATTTAAAACGCGAGAGCGCGTACGCCGCCGGCGCGCAGACGATAATCAGCAGCCCGGTCGAGATCATCGCGTAGAAAAGCGAATTGGAGAAGAAAATCGAGACGTTCTGCGAATTCCAGGCCTTGACGTAATTTTCAAAGTGCAGCCCGCTCGGGAATTGGAGCGATGTTCCTTTAAAAATTTCTTTCGTCGTCGCTAAGGAAGCGGCGAGGATCCAACCGATCAGAACGACCGTGAAGATAACCCAAAGCGTCAATATTAAATAGCCCGGAATTAATGAAAGTTCTTTTTGCCAGTTTATTCTCGAGTAAAAATTTTTTTTCATCGTCGCTTTTTCCTCTGTTTAGAATTCGATTTCGTCATCCCGGATCAGGACGGTCGTCAGGATAAAGACCGCTACGACGATCAAGCTCAGAATAACCCCGACGGCCGCGCCCAATCCGGCGTTCCGTTCGGTTACGACGTTACCGGCGCCGAAAACCTGAAGATACATGTAAACCATCGGCGTGATCGTTTGCGTGTCGGCGGTGACCATCGAGAACAGCTGGGCCCAAACGAAAAATCCGACCGACGTAATGGACCACATGGTGATATTCGTCTTGATGACTCCTTGAAGGAGCGGGTAGGTGACTTTAGCGAATTGCTGCGGTCTGGACGCGCCGTCGATCGTCGCGGCCTCGTAAAGTTCGCCGGGGATTTTTTCGATGCCGCTGGAAAAAATGAGCATGTGATAGCCGACCATTCCGAAACAGTAGGCGATCAGCAGCGACCAGAATTTATGATCCGAGTCGGTCCAGTTAATTTTCCCGAACGACCCCAGCCCGACCGCTTCGAGCCAGCCGGTAACGGTTACGTACGCTTTTGTCGCCAGTCCGAATTTCGGGTTGTAAACGTATTGGATCCACATCGTCGCCAACGCAACGGCGGAAATAACGTTCGGCATATAAATTACGGCGCGGAAAAATTTCTTAAAGCGGATGCCGCTATTAAGGATGACAGCGAAAAGCAGGCTCAAGGACAGGACGCTTAACCCGCCGAAAGCCCAGATCCGGAAAAGATTCCAGAGCGAAATTTTGAACAGCTCGGTATTCGCAAGATCGAAATAATTTCTCGTTCCGACAAAGCGCCACTGGTCGACGGTTGACGTCGCGTTCTCGACCGAGAAGAAACTCATGAATACGGTTCGGACGATCGGGTAAACGAAGACGACGCAAAAGATCAGCAGCGCGGGCAGGATAAAGGCGGCGATAACGGCTTTGTTTCGTTTCACGGTTGATCCTTTCAAGTCTGGATTGTTGAAATTGCCAAACTTTGGAGACTATCGGGTTGCTTCGGAATCGTAAAAACTCGGGATGATTTGGGTCGGATCGTTTCATTCCGGTATATTTTACGGCGAAACGAGCCAACCGAAATCGATCTTTCTTGAGGCGCATGACGGGGCGGACATTCCGCCCCATCATGAAAATTCGATTCCAATTCAGGCGCTTATTTCCCGGCGGCGGCTTCGAGATTGTCGACGAACGTCTGGGCGTCGATCGACCCGGTGCAGAGCTTCTGGAAGTTTTCTTTGATCAGCGGCGTCATATCCGGGTTATTCTCGATACCGGCGGACCAAGGATAGCGAACCATCAGGCTGTCCATGACCGGCTTGACGGCCCCCAGTTTTTCCGGCCATTCGGTATTCGTCGTATCGGCGGGAATACCGACGGATTCGACCGATAATTTCGCGTCGAATTCGCCTTTTGTAATTTTCTCGATAATCGCGAAGGCTTCTTCGGCGACTTCGGATTTAGCGTTGATCGCGAAGACCTGAGCGCCGTAGTTCGCGGCTTCAACGCCGTCTTTCCCGTTCGGGACGGCCGGATAAGCGAAGCATCCCCACTTGAAGTCGTCGCCGGTTAATTCCTTGACTTCATTCGGAACCCAGGATCCGTTCAGGTACATCGCGGCGTCGCCGAGCGCGAATTCGCCGTTCTGGTTGGTCGGCCAGGCGGCCGTTCCGAACGTTTCCGACAGCAAACCTTTTTCGGCCAGTCCGGCGTAATCCTGCGCGGCGAGGAGAACTTCCGGCGTCTCGGCCCATAGCCCTTCGTCAACGACTTTCTTGACGCCGTCGACGCCGATATAACGGGCTAACTGATAGCCGAAGTTGGTGATAACGTAAGCGTCGTCGCTTGTGAACGGGATATAGCCGGCTTCCTTAATTTTTTCGGCGGCGGCGACGAATTCTTCCCAGGTCGTCGGCACGGCTTCAACGCCGGCTTCTTCGAAAATTTCAATATTATAAAAGATTTCAAAGAGGTTCGGCTGGTACGGGATCGATTTCAGTTTCCCGCCGGCGACTTCGCGGACGGCCGCCATCAAGCCGGCGATCGCCGTCTCTTCATAATTGCGAGCCGATGCCAATTCTTCGAGATCCATCGTGTACGCGCCCCACTGGACGTTCACGCGGTCGATATCTTCATCGAATAAGTCGATAACCGTTCCGGCGTCAAGCGCGGCCTGGAGTCCTTCGCGGATTCCGGTTCGGCCTTTGAATTGAAGATCAACCGTGTTGCCGGATTCGGCTTCGTAAGCTTCGACCGCTTCTTTAATGACCTTCGCCTGCGGTTCGGAGTCGGACCACATCGACCAGTAGACGATCGTTTTTCCTTCCGCGAAGACGGCGGAG
>JASBYO010000154.1 GCA_029983925.1 Flexilinea sp. | reverse complement strand
ATTGAACAGCTGATTCGCCAGTTCGAGCCGACGATGATTTTCGTCGAGCACGACCGGGCTTTCCGGGAAGCGGTCGCGACGCGGACGATCGAGATTTAACGAAACGCGCCGAATCGGCGCGTTTCCCATCTAATTCAGAAAAGCCGGGAGTTCCTTATCAGAACGAGCCGGCTTTTCGTTTCGATATACCCCGCGTTCCCATAATTTCCGCTAATTCCCGATTTGTAAGCACGGCGCATACCAAATTATTTTCCGACGTCCTAAACTATCAGTATCAACGTCGAAAGACGTCCGGATCCCGGATTCAAATCAAAAAAAATTGATTGAATATGGACAAAAGCGGGATCTTAATGGACAAAAGCGGGAGGTTTTCGTTTTCGGCATTTTTCAGCAGACGCGGATACTATAATCTGTAAAGAAGTAAAAAATACTTCCAGACATCCGTATCATCCAGTCGAACATGCCGGTCTTCCTGCACTCAACGCCGCAGTCAGAAAGGGGTATTCAGATGAAAAAATTTTTAGGGGTCGTCGTCGCCGTCGTCGGAGTCGGATTAAGCGTTCTCTGGTTCGTAAAGGACCCGGGAATCGCCAGCTTCTTTAAAAACTGGCGGATTATCGTGGGGTTCATCCCGCTCCCGGGCGAACTGTTCGGCGGGCTGATCCAACTCAGTATCCTTATCAGCGCGATCGCGCTCGGAACGGAAATATTCAATCGATCCTGACAAAATTTTATCGCAGTCCGAGCCGTCCGAATCACGCAGGTTTACGTATCGTCCGCTTACAAAAAAGAAAAATCGAGGTGCAATTATGAAAAAAATACTGTTTTGGATCGTGTTTTTCGTCTTCGCCGCGGTCGTTTCCGGTTCGCCGGTTCTGGCGCAGTCCGAAACGCCGTGGGGAAATCTTGAGATTTATTCCGGATTTAATAAAGGTACGGCCGTCGTGCTGATCCTGAATCCCGAACGGGCGCTGACGCAAGCGATTATCGACAAAACCCATTCAATCGGAACGGAAGTGATTTGTGACGGGAAGAACGTTAAAGGGACGATAGAGAACGTTAAACCCGGCAATTTGTTCCTGACATTTGAACACGAATGCTCAACGGAACCGCAGTCCGGTTTCTTTATCTGGGAAGAGAACGGCGTCGAAAACCGGCTCGAACTCAAGTTCGGCGAAAAGGACACTGACGCGGCAACCGTTATCGTACCCGAGAAAACCGCTCAAGAAGAACCGGAAGGAATGAAAATCCAAATCGACAGCGACAACGGAAAACGGACGCTCGATTTTAACCGCTACGTCCTGAGCCAATGGGACATGAAAGTTTGGATTAATGGCGCATATGAAAATATCCCGAAAGAAGACGGCGCACCGGTAAAACCGTTCGATATTGAAGCGGTCTGCGACGGGGAAACCGTCGCTTCGAAAGCCAGCCAATACGACAAAACCGAAAACACGTTTGTTTTCCGCGTCGACTGCACCGGCGCGCCGAGCGAAATCTACGTCGTTTATATGAAAAACGGAAAGCCGCAGCGCACGATGATCTACGGTCGAAGGGCGGACGCCGGGAATCAGGTCGAAACGGAACCTTCCGGCGGAAACGAGGAAAATTCCGCGGTTTTCAGCGACGCTCCGGCGGCGTACGCCTTTGAAAACGTCGATTCAAATTATCGGGAAGTTTACGACGAACTCCTGAAAGGGGAGCGGATTCAGAACGGGACTCAGAGCGAAACCGTCCGCGCGATCCAATCATTCTTCAATGAATTCGGATTCAAGCTTCCGCTGACCGGCGGATTTTATAACCAGTCGCTCGGCGCGCTGCAAACGATCGAGGAAACGTTCGGAATGAAAAAAACTGATTATATCGACTCCGACGTTTTCGCCGCGCTCGTTCCCAAGCTCCTCTACTATAAGGCCGCGCTGCGCGAAATCGGTTCGGATTCTGCGGATGATTCGACGCCGGGTTTCATCGATCTCGCCGAAAATCTGAATCCGGAAACGGGCGGTCCGGATCGGGCGTATCTCGAAGCCGCCGCGTTCGAGATGGCGGAAGCGTACTATCAGGCCTACCAGAGATTCTCGGAGAGCTCGGCTGCGGATGCGAACGCTCGGATGGAAAACTGCGTTCAGCCGTGGCCGCGGAACGGTGAGATATACCGCGATCCGAATTACTACGGTTCGAACACGGAGCTGGTAATCAAAATCGGCAAAGACGAGAATATCGGCGCCGTAATCAAGATTATCCGCAAGAATAAAACCGTTTCGACGCTTTTCCTGGGAAGAGGCGAATCGGTCACGGCGTACCTCGCCGGAGGGACGTACCAAATTAAAGTCGGCATGGGCGAGAAATGGTTCGGACTACGCGATACTTTCGGAAAACTCGGCTCATACGAAACGCTGACCTTTGACGAAGCCGGGAACGAAACGGTAACGCTCAACGCCGGTTATGTCTATACGCTGCGAATTAATTCCGGCGAATACGATCCGACCGCGGACCAGGTCGACTCGGAATATGAAAGTTACGAAGACTTTTAATCAGAAAGGCAGGAAATCATGAAAAAGTTATGCGTTTTATTGTTGTGCTGCGTTTTTGCGGCGTTGATAATCGCTCCGAGCGTTTCCGCGGACGCATCGGTCACTTTAACCCAATACTTCGGCGTTCTGACCGTCGCTTATGAATATAACGCCGTCGGCGGAACGACGTCGATTCAGATTATATCGCCCTCCGTTTCGGATGCGGCGAAAGGCCGGTTGGATCCGGAAAGAATGGCGGCGAAAGCGGTTTGCAACGGAAACGAAGTATCCGCGAATCCGTTTAGCGAAGAAATCGATGGCCAGAAAGAGATCTTATCTTCGGCCGTTGCCTGTTCGAGCCTCCCGGAGGCGATCGCGGTCACGATGACCGATACGGACGGCAACAGCGAAACGATCTTCCTGATCGGGTCGGAATCCGATTTTAAGCCCGCCGCGCCTGAACCGGAAATTCCTCCCTCTCCCGCGCCATGGATTAACACGGAAGAATTCGCCATTCAGACCGACGCGGGCGAACGCAAGTTATGGCTGTTGGAGGTCTACAGAACAGGCGACGCAACGGAAGTCGTCCTTTACGGCAAGTATGAAAATCTGGATTTCGACGGGGACACGCCGATCAAGCCGTTCGATATCGAGGTACTCTGCGGAAATCGGCTCGTAAAGTCCGGAAAACTTCGCTACGACTTCTACTCCGGAAGTTTTATCTTCACGGTTGACTGCGTCGAGACGGCAA
>JASBYO010000153.1 GCA_029983925.1 Flexilinea sp. | reverse complement strand
AAAAATCCGATCGTGACGACGGAAAACGCCGCCGCCGCAAATAAGCCGCCCCAAATCCGCTCGTAAAAACGCCGGAACGCCGATAACTTGACCGTTTCCAGCCAGTCGGCCGTCTCATGGAAAAACCATGTGATAATCGCGAACAGGAACAGTCCCCAGTGCATGAGATATGACCAACACGGCGTACGTTCGCCCGTCCAAAGCTGAATCGAAGTTTCGCGTGAATTCGTCAAAAGATACGGATAAAATAACCCGATCGAAACGACCGTCAGCAGCGCGATGGAAACGACCGCTATCCCGACCCTGCGTAAAGAACCCGCATGAACAAGAAAAACCGGCTTGACGGCGATTAAAACGATCGCTCCCGCGCAGATTAAGAAATAGGTCGGAAAATCCCATGTGTTCGTCGGGATCAACGAGCCGAGAATTACGCCGCCGCCGATCAGAGCCGTTGTCCAGCGCCGCCAAGCGCTGATCCGTGAAGGTCCGAAATCGGACCGGATTAGCGAAACGATCCAGGCCAACGCCAGAACCGTGATCGGCAAGGCGAACAGGTGCGCGTGCGGATCGCCGTACAGAAAAGTAAAATAAGGGAATTCCGTAATCGGTTCGCCCGGAATGGCCCGGCTCGGGATCCAATACCAATCGCCCGGGTATAACTGGAATTTACGCCCGCGCAGTAATTGCAGCAATCCGAAAAAAAAGGCCTGGATCCCGTCCGGAGACGATCCCTGCTGCCGGAGAAACTCCTGCCCCAGCTTCACCGTTTGGGCGCCGAGAATCCCGTAAGTCCCTAAATTTCCGAAGACCTGAAGAAACGCGACGGAAACCGCGCCGGCTTTTGCAGCCGACGTCTCCTTCGCTTCCGGACGCAGCGCGGCATAAACGGTCGCGCCGATCGAAAAAGCGCCGATTCCCAAAAAGGCGTACCACGCCGCCAAAATCAGGTTGTAAGCGACGGAGGGAACGATCCCGATCCATTTCGTCAGCAGCCCGGAAACAAAGAAACCGTAATAATAATAGTTCAACGTCCCGCCGCTGAACCATGGATCATACGGCGGCAGGACCGTACTCTTAATAACGGCGTTGAAGTACGAAAAATCCATCGGCTTCTCGCCGCCTTTGTACGGATGCCAAAGATCGGAATTCCCCAACCGGATCAACAGGAAAAACAGGAACAGCAGGAAAAAAACGAGCTCCGCCGTTAATATCCGCCGCCGGTTTTCGTTCAGTTCGTTAAGGATTTCGCGTCTCGAACGCAGGAAAACCAAAAATGAAAAAACCGCCCAGGCGGCGAAACAATGCCAAATTGTACGCGTCGAAAACGTTCCGCCCTGCCCCGCCGCCAGCCACACAGACAAACTCAGCAGCAGCAAGGCGAAAAATCTGGAGACGCCCCATCCGCGGTCGCGCAGCCCGCGAAAAACCGAACGCGTCAACGGATAAAAAACGGTTCCGACCGCCAGAATCATGAAATACCACGCCGCGACCGTTAGGATCGGATAAACGTTGACCGCGGCGGAGCGGTTGAAAATTTCCGCCCAGCTTCCGCCGGCGGCTTGCGCTCCGGCTTGGATCTCGTTCATTATCGGCAACATCTCCACCTCCATTCTGCGGACAAGCGAAACGCGAGGATTCCGCTGTTTCTATAACCGCCGCGCAAGCAGCTACGGGACAAAAATGAGCCTGAAATCTTTACCGGGCGCGGGACCGACAATCGTCCGCAGCGTCGCGTCGGGAAAACGTTCGAGAATAGACGCTTCGCTTTCCGAGTCGCTCTCGCGAACGACGAATAATAGCGGACGTTCCGTCCCGTCGATATAAGATAAATCTTCGATAGCCAGCGCAAAATCGCGTTCCGGGAAACCGGCGTTGATCCCGACCAATCGCGTATCGACCCAATGCGGCGAGGGGATAACGTAAGCGTTCGCGGCGTCCCCGATCGAGTCGTCGAAACCGCGAATGACGCTCCCGATCTGGCTCGTGTTCCAGGCGTTAGCCACATAGTTGTTCTGCCAGACATGAAATACCAAA
Source organism: Flexilinea sp. (assembly GCA_029983925.1). Lineage (GTDB taxonomy): Bacteria > Chloroflexota > Anaerolineae > Anaerolineales > Anaerolineaceae > Flexilinea. The sequence goes on along the minus strand of JASBYO010000153.1, from coordinate 1,394 downwards.
TCGGCGTTCGAGCGCGCTGCAATTCCTAAGATCAGGAGCATGACGGCGGCTGACGCTCCAAGGAGGCCGGGGATAGCGCGAACCGTTCGAATAACCGTCAGCCAAAAACGGTAAAATCCGTAGGCAGCGGCGATCGTCATCGGAATCGCCGCTGCGCCGGTTCGGTTCAAAGACGGATTCTCGTCAGGGAACGCAATCGAAAGAACCGACGGCAGCAACAGAACCGGAATCGCGATCAGCAGAACCAGAACGATCGTCTCCCGCTTCCGGATCGCGCGCAATATCAGCATCGTCAACCCGATGAAATAAAAGACAGCCGTCACGACATCGAACGCCGGACGATACGGGATCGAATGAACCCAGATCCGGCCGTTGCTCCAAAACGGCATCGCCAGCGCCTTCCAGAAATTCGAAAGAAAAACCAACAGTGGCGACGCCGACGCCGGCGACACCGCCGGATCCAAACGCGAAAACGTCCGATACCATACCCAATTCGGGTTCGTTACGGCGATATTCGCCAACGGCAAGACGCCCAACAGCGTAAACCAGACAAAGATCCCGAAAAGACGCAGCGTCTCTTTCCGCGCATCCGGCGCATCTTTAACCAGCGCGGCCGCGAAGACGGACAGCGCTAAAACCGGAACGATACGCATTGCGCTGTACCCCTGCAGACCCACGCCCAGGCATAAACCGGCGATCGCCAGCGGCAGCGGGCGGCGCGAATCCAACCCGTTCAACAGGAAATACAGCATCGGCGCGGTAAACATCGGATAAAACGCAAAGCGCAGCGCCGCCCGCGAAATAACGTTCGGCCAATACGCGACGCCGCACAGGAACAGCGCCAGAATCCCGACCCATTTTCCGCCCAACCGTTTCCCGATCAGATAGACGAACGGAAGCGCGGCAACGCCGGCGATCGCGGTTCCGACTTTCAGGCTCAGAAAGCTGATCCCGGCGTCGAATAATCGAATCATCAGAACCGTCCAATAAAATTGAAACGCTTCCCGGCCGGTATTGCGGACGAAGAAGATCGGACTCTGACCGTTCAGGATATCGCGGATATCGTACAGCTTCTCGGCATGATCGCTGAACATGTCGGTCGGGACAGTCGATAAAGCGTAAAATCGGAACCAGAGCGCCAATCCGAATACCAGCGCGCACAGCGCGGTCCAAGGCGATATCGTCAGCCGGATCGGCGCCAGCGAACGGACGGCGCGGCGCAGGATCTTGAGAATCGTTCCGCGCGGCGGCGTTCCGATAACCGCGGCAAAAGAAAATCCAACCGCTAAGATCCAAAACGCGACATTCAGAAAATTAAAGCGATTGCCGCCGAATAAAACGAACGCCAGCGCCGTGAACGCGAAAGCGAAAAAATAACGGAAACGATCGTTAGG
>JASBYO010000152.1 GCA_029983925.1 Flexilinea sp. | reverse complement strand
CCATCCTCGACCCCAAACCACCTTGCCAGCGGCTGATACGGTTCTCCGTCTTCGGCGCGGCCCGCCGTCGGAACGGCGATCATCGCCGCCAGAACCAGCAGCAATACTGCATAAACGTTCCATTTTATTTTCATGCGCTTTCTCCTTCTCGCCGATTTAAAGAAACCTGCGGACGGCCGGAATAAGCCGCCCGCAGACCCTGATTACTTGAGGTCGATAACCGTGGTCCAAGCCGGATCGCAGATATAGTAATCCAAATCAGCGTAATAATATCCCGCCGGGACTTTTTCCGGATCGGGGACGCAGAAGCCGATTTTCAGCTTTTCCGTTTTTTCAAACGCCGCGATTTCGTCCGGATCGACCGTTTTTAAGGAAAAACCCGAAAACGGATAGGAACGCGGATTTAATCGCAGCCGCGTCCCGTTATCCGTCTCAACATACGCGTTCGAAAAATCGCTATAAGGTCCGTCCCACTTTAGATCACCGGTAAACAGGATCAGCTCCATCGGATTAAACCGCAGCCGGTTCAGAACGATTTCCGTTCCTTTTACGTCAACCGTCTCGTTCAGTTCCATTTCGCTGGTCAATTTCGCCAACTCCGCGCCGTCCGTATCAAACTCGAACGTCAAAGGCTCCGTTTCGGTATAACAGGCCGACGTATACCGTTGAGGCGCTATTTCTTCGTCCCAGCAGACTTCCACTCGCTGAATTCGGACCTTGACATGCATCGGATCTTTCGCGGACACATATCCGTCGCTGTACATCAGGTTCTTGCCGATTCCGTCGTAAACGACCAGCGGATCTTCATGGAGAACGTTGATATACGGACCTCCGCCGCCTCTGCCGCCGAGTCTGATTTCAAAATAATCCGGCGGGTACGGAACGACCGGCGAAACGTCGATATCATATCCGTTGATTTGGAAATTAGACGGAACGGCGAGATTTCCGCCCCGATCCGCAATTCCCATCAAAACGGATATATAGATATTGTCTTCCGTGACGAGAACTTTATCGAGCATGACTATCAGCCCGCGTTTCGTCGTCTTCATCATGCGCACCGGCTTAACGTACGGGTTCCGCGTATCGAGCGATCCGGACATCGTATATTCCGGTTCGAAATCCGCGATGAATTTTTCGGCTTCCGCCGGCGCGGATTCAATTTTTACCTGAATCGGTTCCAGCGGCAGGTAGCGGTCGATGCCGCGCGCTTCCATATTTTGCGGCCCGGCAAGGGACGTCATGACCGGCGTCACCGTAATTTCTTTCGCCTCTTTAAGCCATGCCCAACCGTTATTTTCGGCCGTCGAAAAATAATCGATCTCGACGACCGGTTTCGGTTGGTCCGAAAGATAGTCATACTCGGGATACGTCGCTTCGATCCGGTTCTCGTTTTCATCCATGACGATAAAACCGAGCAAATTCCCCGGCGTCGAATAAAGCCAGGAACCTTTCTCGAAGTCGTCTCGTTCGACGACTTCTTTCGGGAGCGTTCGTTCGGCGCTGATCCGCGCGCGGATCGGCGAATACGTCAGCGTAAGCGCCGTAAACAATTCTCCGTCCCCAACGAACGGGTAATCGAGTTCAACTTCGCGCGTCAGCTCTTTCGGTTTCGTCATATCGGCAGTAAAATCGAACGACCAAAACCCGTGCAAATCGACGCCCAGCAAGCCTCCCTCATCCGGGATATAGATCTTATTAATCGCCAGACGCATCGGGATTTTATCGCCGCTCAATAACGATTCCGGAACGACAGCCGTCAGCACGATCTGAACCGCGCCGTCCCGTTTTCCGTCAGGGAAAAGCGCGTACGCGGCTGAACTTGACGAACTTCCATACAAATCAAAAGAATCGATCGTTCCGATCCACAGCCCGTTCTCAACATACCCCAGCTGCAGCTTATGATCGTCCTGGATCAGGTCGGATTTCATCATGATCGACAGGTGAACCCGGTTTTTTTCGATCAGAATTTCATGCAGTTTGATCTCGATATCATGCCGCGTAACGGAAGGAAGATCGATCTCTTGAACGAAACCTTCCGAGTCGTCGAATTCGAACCATTCCCGCAACGGGATATACGGCGCGTCCCGCCCCAGCGCGGCGCTGCTGACCGCAAAGAAAAAGATAAAAAACAGAGATTGCAAAAATAAAATGCGTCCGGAAAATTTAACCATGATCGCTCCTTTAATCACTCCCATCGCCAACGCATCACGCCGTTTAGGAATTAATAATTCTTCTTTTTATAATACGCTTTATCTATCCAAAATGTTCCCGCATTTAATCGGAACTATTGTCCGCGGGGCGGATCTTTTCCCGGAGCGCGCTGACCAGCGCCTGCGATTGGACAAAAATCGTTTCGTCGGCGACGCCCGCCGAATCCTCGGTCCAGACGGATACCCCGGCGCCGACGATCCGCCCGACGCGCTCCGGCGACAGCGACGTCTCAGCGGTCCCGTCCCATTTCTCGATCCGCCAACCATCCCGCAGCTCGCCGACCATCATCGTCAAATCCGTTTCGGAATCCCCGGCGCTCGGAACATAATACAGATAATAAGAGTTAAAGTTCAGAACGGCGAATCCGGCGTCCAACAGCTCCGGCAGGCTCGCCCGCGCAAGACGCCGTTCAGCCCGCTCCGATTCGTCTTCCGCGTCGCCGTCAAAACTCCAATACGTTATCTCCAAATCGGGCGGGACCAACCTCAGATTCGCTTTCGTCAGCGAATCGTTCCAAATCCGAACCGCGAACCCCTGATCCCGGACGAAATCTGCGATTTGAGCGATATACCGCCCAATCTCTTCATCCGACGCCGAAAAAACCTCGTCGCAGCCGATATGAAAAACCGTCGAACGCGGAAAGATCGCCGCCGCTTCCGAATACACGGCGCGGATCAGCGTCATCATTTCAGCGTCGGACAGATTCGCTTCATACGTTCCGCCGCCGGTATCGATAAACAGCCGGTCGGCGATCTCAGCGCCGAATTTCACGCGCGCCAGCCGATAAAACCCGCCCGCATGACCCGGAAAATCGATTTCGGGAACCAGCTCGACGCCCCGCGCTTCGGCGTACCGACCCAGTTGCGTAAGCTGCGCTTTCGTCAGGAACGGTTTCCCGGTTTTCGGGTTCCGAACCGTTCCGTCCGAATCGCGGACGGCGAAAACCGCCGTCTGGCCGAGCGTTTCGAGCTCCAAGCCGACGTTTTCATGATCGGTCAGATGCAGCTGGAGAAAGGAACCTTCGTACCCCGCGAGGAAATCGATATAGCGTTCCAGCTCGTCCGCGCTGAAATAGCGCCGGGCGCAGTCGAGCGCCAGCCCGACTTCAAACGGTTTCGCCATCGCCGGAACAGCCGCGGCGAAAAACGCCGTCAGCATCAGGACCGAAAACCATACCCAGCGTCTCATTTCTACTCTCGCGCGACCGAATCATCCAGCTGTATGACCGTTGTCCATGCCGGATCGCAGGTGTAAAA
>JASBYO010000151.1 GCA_029983925.1 Flexilinea sp. | reverse complement strand
CGGATAACCAGTGCGGGTACCGGCTGCTCGACCGGCGCATGATCGAAGCGTTCCTGGAGACCAAAGAGGCCGGTTATAATTTCGCGATCGAAATGATTATCGTCTGCCTCGAGCGGGGCTGGAAAATCGGCTGGGTTCCGATCGCGACGATTTATGAGGACGAGAAAAGTAAACAGTCGGCCTGGTACCAGATCGTCGGATTTACCCGAATGAGCCTGTTGGCGTTAAAACGGCTGCGCTTTAAGCGTTCCGGATAAGCTTTCCCGCGAGTTCCCCCCCAATATCGTTACCGTCAAACAGCGCTTGACAACTGTCATGCGCTGTTATATACTGTTATATAACAAAGGGCGCAAATCATGAGAATTATCGTCAATCATGGACAAATGGTACCGATCTACGAACAGATCGCGGATCAAATTAAAACGCTGATTCGGAAAGGCGAACTGCGGGAGGACGATTTGCTGCCGTCCGTTCGGACGCTGTCGAAAGAACTGAAAATCAGCGCGCTGACCGTCAAAAAAGCCTACGACAGCCTGGAAAACGCCGGATTTACAAAAACGGTTCACGGAAAAGGCAGCTACGTAGCCGCAACCGACACGGAGCTCCTATTGGAGGAACAGAAAAAAGAGATCGAAAGCGACTTGGAAAAGGCGATCCGAAAAGGCAGACGCTTTGGGCTCAGCGACGGCGATATACGCTGTTTATTCGATTTGATATTAGGAGAAGAGGATGCTTAAGATTGAAAATTTGCGGAAAGATTATCCGGATTTTTCCTTGAACTGTTCGCTGGAAATAAACCGCGGGAGCGTTACCGGGCTGATCGGGCCGAACGGCGCCGGAAAAAGTACGACGTTCAAAGCGATCCTCGGTTTAATTGCCCCGGACGGCGGGAGAATCTCGCTGTTCGGGAAAGATACCCGCGAATTCAGCGCCGCCGACAGACAAAAAATCGGCGTCGTTTTATCCGATTCCGGTTTCAGCGGATACTCATCGGTTGACGACGCTGCTGCGGTTCTCGAAAATCTTTACGAAAAATTCGACAAAGCTTTTTTCTTTGACCATCTGAAAAAATTTGAGCTGCCGCGCGCTAAGAAAATCAAAGATTTTTCGACCGGCATGAAAGCGAAACTGAAAGTACTGGCGGCGATTTCTCATGATGCCGAATTCCTGATTCTGGATGAACCGACGACAGGACTCGACGTCATCGCCCGGGACGAACTTTACCTGCTGCTGCGGGAATTCATGGAACAAGACCCGAACCGGGCGATCCTGATCAGTTCTCACATTTCAAGCGATTTGGAAACGCTTTGCGACGACCTTTTCATGATCCATCAAGGAAAAATCATTCTGTACGAAGATACCGACGTGATCCTAAGCGATTACGCGCTGCTGAAAGTCGATCCGAGTCAATTCGCCGCGCTGGACAAGCGATATATCCTGCGTTTCAAAAAAGAAATTTACGGTTACAGCTGCTTGACAAATCAAAAGCGCTACTACGCTGAAAATTATCCGGGAATCACGATTGAAAAGGGCGCGATCGACGAAGTCATAACGATGATGATTAAAGGAGTTGAAGAATGAAGGGATTACTGATTAAAGATTTCAGGCTGACGAAAAATCAGCTGCTGTCCATCCTCGTGTTCGCCGTGATCTTCGTCTTGATTCCATCGAGCTACGCCGCATCCGGCATCGGGTACATGACGATCATCGGAGCCATGTTGCCGCTGAGCACGATCAGTTATGACCAATTTGACAACGGAGAACCATTTTTATTTTCGCTGCCGATCACACGGAAAACATACGTCGTCGAAAAATACCTTTTCGGTCTGACTACCGGCACGGCGATGTGCCTGTCCGGGACGGCAATCGCAATTTTACGACAGGGCAGGTTCGAATTCGCCACATTCGCCGCCGCATTTTCCCTGCTGCTCGTTTTATTCCTGCTCTTGTCAATCATGATTCCGTTTCAATTGAAATTCGGTCCCGAAAAAAGCCGCTATATGACGTTCGGTATAGTTGGGCTCTTGACCGCCGCCGGCTTTCTCTTCGTCAAAGCGGCGCAGTTTCTCAAGATTGACATTTCCGGAGCGCTGAACCAACTGAATATCCATCCTGGTCTTGTGACCGGTGCGAGCGGCGTTTTCGTCATCGCCGTTCTTCTCTTATCGGTAAAAATCAGTATCAATATTATGAACAGGAAAGATTTTTAAGCCTTCTGCCGAGAGATGAGAAATGCCCATGCCTCCCTCATCTCTCGCTGTATATTCTCTCACTACCGCAGCACGCGCATCGCGTTCAGGACTGCCAGCAGCATAATCCCAACATCCGCAAAAACCGCCTGCCACATTCCCGTCATACCGAGCGCGCCGAGAACGAGAAAAACGAGCTTTCCGCCTAAACTGAAAGCGACGTTCTGGCGTACGATCCGATCAGTCCGGCGCGCGATCCGGATCGCTTCCGCGATTTTCGACGGCTCGTCCTTCAGGATCACGACGTCGGCGGCTTCAATCGCCGCTTCCGATCCGGCGCCGCCCATCGCGATCCCCAAATCCGCGCGCGCCAATACCGGAGCGTCGTTAATCCCATCCCCGGCGAAAACGACCGCGCCGTTTACGGTTTTTTCCGCGATCAGCTTTTCAACGATCTCGACTTTCCGATCCGGCAGCAATTCCGCGTAAACGTCGCGAATTCCCAACGCCTCGGCAAACGCTTGCGCCGTTTTTCGGTTATCGCCGGTCACCAATACGGTCCGCCGCACGCCGGCAGCGTCAAGATCGGCAACCGCGCGGCGGCTGTCAGATTTGAGCCGATCGCGGATAACGATCGTCCCGGCGAAAACGCCGGCGACGGCGACGTAAACGATCGTTCCGATCGCGTCGGCCGCCGGGATCGCGATTCCGTTCGCGTTCATGAGCCGTTCATTTCCGACGAGCACCGTTTTGCCGTCGACGTCGACGCGCGTCCCCTGACCGGCGATCTCGCGGACGCCGCTCAAGCGCACGCGCGCGATTTCTTTTCCGTAAGCGCTTAAAATCGACTTAGCGATCGGATGCGTCGAATCGGCTTCAGCGTACGCCGCCATTTCGAGCAGCCGTTCTTCCGTCGTTTCGCCGCTCGGGATAATTTCAGCGACGCTGAACTCGCCTTCCGTCAGCGTCCCTGTCTTATCGAACGCGACCGTGTCGACCGTCCGCAGCGTCTCGAGATGCGTCGTACCTTTGAAAAGAATTCCTGAAGCGGAGGCCTTGCCGACCCCGGCAAAATAACTGAGCGGGATTGAAATAACCAGCGCGCAAGGGCAGGAAGTAACCAGGAAATCAAAGCTGCGCCGGAGCCAAACCGTCCAATCCGCGCCGGTCAGGAGCGGCGGCAGAATTGCCAACAACGCCGCGGCCGCGATAACCGACGGGGTATAAATCTTCGCGAATCGGGTAATAAACCGCTCGGTCTTCGTCTTTTTCGCCGTCGCGTTTTCAACCAGATTCAAGATTCGCATCACCGCGGATTCGGCGAAACGTCCGGCC
>JASBYO010000150.1 GCA_029983925.1 Flexilinea sp. | reverse complement strand
TTCTTTCGGAAGCGATCGATTCCGTCTCGAAGTCGGCGGATAAGACGAAGAGTTTTAATATTTTCATGGAATTATTCGAAGCGATTTTAGCGTATCACCGCAGTTATGGCGGGAATTAAACAGGAAAAACGGGAAACACGGAGGAAATAACGATGGAAACTATCCGACTGGCGGGTCGAATCATTCTTAATTGCGAAATTGAAGCGGTAACTGGACTGCATATCGGCGGCAAAGGCGGGAATCTCGAGATCGGCGGCGTCGATAACCCGGTCATTCGCGACGTGCTGACGCAGCAGCCGTATATCCCCGGATCGAGTCTGCGCGGAAAGCTGCGCTCGCAGCTGGAGCGGAAACTGAACGCTGATCAAAATAAATCGGTCGGCAAGGCAAAGATTCATATGTGCGAGAAGAAGGAGCATCCCTGCCGCGTGTGCCGACTGTTCGGCGTTCCGGCCAGTTCTGATTTCGGTTCTCCGACGCGCTTGCTGGTCCGCGACGTTGCGATGACCGAAGCATCGGTCCAGCGATTAAATAAAGCTTTTACGGATCAGCAGTTTACCGAGCTGAAATCGGAAGTCGCGATCGACCGCGTAACCGCGATGGCGAGTCCGCGCAATATCGAGCGCGTTCCCGCCGGTACGGTTTTCGGTCCGGCGGAACTCGTTTTTTCGATTTTCGAGGCGGAAGATTTGGAGCTGCTTAAAGATTTGCGCGACGGACTTCAGCTCGTAGAGGACGATTATCTCGGCGGCGGCGGATCGCGCGGAAACGGAAAAATCCGCTTCAAAAATTTGAAGTTCGCGCTTCGAACGACGGAAAATTACAGCGAACCGAACCCGGTCGGGGAATACGCGGCGCTGGCCGATTTCGAAAAAGATCTGAATCAATTAATCGAAAAGATTGAAGCCGCGTTGAAATTCTAAGGAGCGAGCGATGAAGCTGGATATCTATCATCTAAGCGGCTCCGGGTTCCATTTTGGGCGTCACGGCCGGGGGCAGGAAAACTGCGCGGTCGTTTTTCCTTCGGACAGCGTCTTTTCCGCGCTCGCCGCGCACGCGGCGCAGTTTTTCCCGCCGGAACGTTTTCAGGATTGGCTCGCGCCGTTCGTCGGCGGCTCGCCGCCTTTCGTTTTGACCTCGATGTTTCCGCGCGCCGGAGCGATCCGATTTTTTCCCAAGCCGCAGCTCCCGATCGGAACAGGGGCGGAGAGAAGCGGGAATCGTTCGCCGAAAAGCATTCGCAAGATCGCCTACGTTTCCGAAGCGGTCTTCCGGTCCCTGATTTCCGGAGCGGCTCTCGCGCCGCTGATCTCAGATGATTGCCTTTTCCAGGGCGGAAGCGTCCTGATTTCCGCGGCGGAACGTTCGGCGTTGCCGGCGGGCGTCGGCGAAACCGGTCGGATTTGGGAGATGACGACGCGTCCGCGCGTTACTGTATCCCGGACGGACATGATGTCGGACTTGTTTCATCTGGCGGAAATGCGCTTTGCGCGGGACTGCGGCCTTTGGTTCGGGGTCAGATGGCTGACGGAGCCGACGGATTCCGCGCGTTCGGAGCTCGAAGCGCTGATCGCTGAGTTGGGAGAAAGCGGGATCGGCGCGGAACGGAGTATCGGTCTGGGCCAGTTCAAGTTGTCGGCGGAAGGTCCGATCGAATTCATAGACGGCGAATCGAACGCGGATCAGGCTTTTATAACGTTGAGCCGGTTTATCCCGAAAGCGTCCGAGTTAAAATGTTTCCAGTCTCGGAGAGCCGCATACGCGATCGAGTCGGTCGGCGGCTGGGTTTCCACGCCGGGAAAAGCGGCCGAGCGGCGGCGAGCGATCCGGATGGTTTCCGAAGGCGCTTGTCTGTCATTCGGCGGACTGACGGAGCCGATCGGGCGGATCGTCGACGTTCAGCCGGATTACGGCGGAACACGGCCGATCGGCCATCCGGTATACCGCAGCGGGTACGCGCTCAGCGTCGCCTGCGCGCTGCCGGCGGAGGGATAGGGCGATGACGACATATAAATTTACGCTGCAAACGCTGACGCCGCTTCATATCGGGAATGGCGAGGAACTTCGGAAGGATTTCGATTACGCCGTATTCGGCGAAGAAACTTGGCGTCTAAATACTGACCTGATTTGGGATAAAAAATACAAAGAAGGCGGAAGCTCGATTCCGGGAAAACTATTAACCGAAAAAGACTTTCGGGAAAGCCGTTGGTTTCGTTACGTCGTCAAGGGGGAACCGCGTTCAGGTAAAACCGACGCCCGGTTAAAAGCGTGTATAAAAGATGTGTACGACTGCCCGTACGTTCCCGGTTCGTCGATTAAAGGCGCGATTCGGACCGCATTAGGGAAAAAAGAGATCGCTGCACAGGATCCTTTATTTGCTAAATTATCAGGATCTTTCAATCCTCGCTCGTTAAAAAGCAATAATAAGGTTAATGGGATGATTTTTGGAAAGGATCCTTATACAGATATTTTACGGGTATTTAGGATATCGGATTTGCACTTTCAAAAAAATGACCGTCAAGCAGGATATGGATTAAAAATTATTAATACAACCGCGATTTCCCGCAAGAAAGTCAATTCAAGAAGTGTTCCGATCGAATTGGAAGCTATCGATTCTGAATTGAAATTTGAAGGCACAATTACGATCGATGATTATCTCCTAATGAGCGAATTCAGGACACGAAAGGATTTTTTCGATGATTGGATTGAAAAAATTAAAAATATTGGTTTTTACCGGCTGTTGTTTTTGAAAAAATGGTTTTGTACTGAGTCGGGATATCCTGTCTCAAAATGTCAAAATATAATATTGCAAATAAAAGATCTTATCGAATATAAAAATAGGTATGATTTGAAAAACCAGCTTTATACACTGATCCAAATTGGCGGCGGTACGGGATGGGACGGAATTACATACGGTGATTTAATGCAAAATAAAAAAGATTCGAAGTTATTATTTCCCTCGTCGAAGAAAGTCGTCCAAGATCCGGCGGCGGGATGGAAACCGACGTCGCTGTTGGGCTGGTGCTTATTGTTATTTGAGAAAACGGAGGGTTCAAAATGATCGAAGCGAAGAAACCGTTAAAACTGATTTCATTTTTAGGCGTTCAGGATTATTCAGAAACGACCTACGAATGGCAGGGCTTATCGAAGACGACGAAGTTCACGACGGCGGCCTGCGTCGAATTTTTACAGCCGAGCGAGCTGATCGTCTTTCTGACAACGGACGCTGAGGCGAAAAATTTCGCGGCGCTGGAAGCCGAGTTGACGTCGGTTCCGTTTAAGAAGATTATCGTCCCGCTCGGTCAGGATCAAGACGAGCTTTGGCAGATATTTAATACGCTGAACGACGCCGTCGCTGACGGCGAGACGATCGCGATGGACGTTACGAACGGTCAGCGGTCGTTGCCGATGCTGGCGCTGTTGACCGCTGCGTTCATGAAGACTGCGCGCAACATTGACGTGAAACATCTGCTGTATGGGGCGTTCGACGTCGGGAAATCGATCGGAGTCGGTACGACGCCGATCTTTGACCTGTCTGAAATGTTGAATCTGTTGGATTGGAGCGTCGCGGCTGACCGCTTCATCCGTTCCGGCGATTCGAGCG
>JASBYO010000149.1 GCA_029983925.1 Flexilinea sp. | reverse complement strand
GACCTGATCTGTTCCGGACCGGTCGCCGTCAACGCCGCGACTTATGTCGGTTTTATCAAAGGCAGCTGGCTCGGCGCCGTATTCGCCACAATCGGCGCCGTTTTGCCCTCGTTGATCGTCTGTACCGTCGTCGCCCTCTTTCTGGACCGCTTTCGCAGCAGCAAAATCGTCAAAGGGCTGTTTACCGGTATCGTTCCCGCCACCGGCGGGCTGATGATTTTCACGTCGCTGAAACTTTCGAAATCGATCTTTTTCAACGCCGATTCGTTCCGCGATATTTTAACCGTTACCGTGACCCCGACGATGATCGGTATGATCTTACTCTGCGCCGCGGCGCTTTTCGCAGCGATCAAATATAAGGTCAATCCGATCTGGCTGACCCTCGCCGGCGCGGCCATCGGGGCGCTCTTCCTGGCGTAACTTTATAAATAATCCTAAAAAAAAAGAGTCCGGCCTTTGTTGGCTATGCGCAGCTTCAGCAACCTCGAGCGCGCCGGCGGTTCATATAAAAATCCCCGTCCAAATCGGCGGCTACTTCACAAAATAAACCCGGTTCGGTCCGCTTTCGAATACTTTCGTCAGATACGTCTCGAACTTACGCTCGGAAACCTGATACGAAGCCCGCTCCGCCGAGCCGATCACGACGTAACGGACCTCATAGCGCGCCAACAGTTCCGAAACCAGCCGCCAATCTTTCGACTCGTAAATCATGCGCACGTCGTCGTTGCGCGAACCGATCTCGACATACCCTCCGCGCCACTGCGATTCGTGGTTCATCGGACCGAGAATCGTCGGCAGGCCGCTGAAAATACTGAAAACGTTATCGGCCGAATAAGAACCGCCGACTTTTTCAACGATAACGCCGTACGGCGCGCCGCGGAGCCATTCGATCGTCGCCCAATCATCCGGACGTCCCCGCGCGACAAACCCCGCGCCGTCCAAAGAGAACTTTCCCGAACCGTTCAGCGCGCTCAGCTTCGACCGAATTCCCCAAAACGGATAAACGCTCGCGCTAACCGCGAGCAACGCAAAGACAATGCGAAGCGTAACTTTTCGCCAACCCGCGAGCGTCAGGCGCAGCCGGTTAATCGCGTACGCCGCCGCAATACTGAGCAGAATCCACGCCAGATAATAAAACTTGAAAATCGTGTTCATCCGCGTCCCGAAGAAATCGCGCAGATAGAAAAACTCCGGAACAAGGATCAGCGCGCCCGCCAAGGCGACCATCAGAGCCGCGAACCGATCCGGAGCCGAATCATAAGCCGACGGCTGCCGCCGCTCAAGGTTCGTTTCATCGCGGCTGCGCATCAGCAGACAAACCGCCAACGCGATCAGAAGCGCCAAGCCCAACGTCGTACCCAACGTCAGCGCGCGGCGGCTCAGGAATGCCGCGAACGGATTCAGGCTGTCCGCGCCGCCCTGATTCGAGATAAAAAGCCGCCCGGCCTCGGACAATCCGCCGGTTCCTTTCGAAATTTCGGCCATGAAGTAGAAGATTCCGACCGTTACGATCGTCAGGACGGTCAAGATCAATGCGCCCCATTGAAAAACAACGCTCCGATTTTCGCGATCAACCGAGCGGGTCGCCTTTCGGATCAACCAGATCAGGATCGGGATCAGCAGCGCGCCGAACATGATCAGCAAATGGATCAGCCGCGTCGTAAACACGCCGCTCGGCAGCAGACCGCCGGCCTGCGTCGCCAACCCTTCCATAAATAAACCGTACAGCGCCATACAAGCGGCTCCAAACGGAATCGCCGCCCAAATCGCCGAACGGAGGAAAGCAGGAAAAGGATTCAAACCGCGCCGGATCCCCAGCGCGAACGCGGCGGCCGTCAACAGGAACACGAACGGAAAATCCCACGTATTGACGAATAAACAGCCCCCGACGATCAGCGCCGTCAGCCAGAAATCCGAACGTACCGCCAGCCGTTTCCATCCGAAAACAGCGTCGCGCAGCGACGCGGACTCTGCCGTTTCTTCGGCGAGCGCTTTACGGTAAACCGCCCACGCCGCGCCGACCGCCAGCAGCACGAAAGGAATCGCCAGGACATGCGGATGGAGATCGCCCAGATAGAACGAGAAAAATGGGAATTCGTCGATGACTTCGCGTTCGGAACCGTCAAGTCCGATATCCTGAATAACCCTTGACGCGCGCCACCACCAAATGCCGGGGCGTCCGGTCGGATTAATCGTTGCCGCGCCGACCGGCGCGTCCGTTAATTCTTTCAGCCCGATAAATTTCCAAAACGCGGATGTTCCATCGTTGTTCCAGAATAATTTCAGCGCATGAAGACTCTCGAAAAGCCCCTCCAGATTCCCAGCCAGCAGCAAAAACGCCGGGGCCCATAACGCGCCGAAACGGATTCGGCTGCGATCGGAACCCGCCTGACACTTGACGAGCAGGAGTTCATTAACCAGTTCAAACGAACCGACGGCCGCCATTCCGAAGACGGTCGCCAACATCAGATTAAAACCGACCGCCGCCGGGACGCCCGTCAGCCGGATCATCAGCGCCGTCATCAGATAGCCGAAATAATAATACGAAACCGCGTACCCGCTAAGCCAGCCGTCCGCCGGCGGAAGCGTCTCCGAGCGCAGGATATTCGAAATAAACATCATTTCCATCGGCTTTTCCGTTCCGGAGATATCCGGATTCGCGCCGCGGAACAGGATCATCAGCCCGAATCCGACGCAGAATATCAACGCGTAAAACAAAATCGTCCGGTAATTTTCCCTCAGCCACACGAAAAACGCGCCGCCGTCTTTCCGCAAACAAACGGCCGATACAGCGCTGCTGACGATCAGCGCGATCATCATGCCGCCCGTCGAATTCGGAACAAAGCCCAACACGCCGAAAATCCAAAACAGAAATCCGACCAGAATCAGACTTAACGGCGGATAGAAACCGACGCCGCGATTCGACCACTTCTCGAAGAAACGGAATCCGATCGGCGCGCAAAGGCAGCTCAAAACCGCTAAAACGAGAAGCCACATGAATACCGAACTCATTTCATCACCTCATAAATCGCGGTATCGCGGTCACGATAAACCTCGTTCCAAGCCGAACCGTCGAATTCCTCGAACTTCGCGATCCCGGCATCCGAATATAAACCGCGTTCCAGCTGACCGACGATAAGATAGCGAACCGCGTATTTTTCCAGGAAAGCGCGCGCCTCCGATTCGGACGTCGTATTATAGAACGATTCGACGTCGCGGACGCGATCCCAAACCGCTTCGGTCATCATCGTCCGCTGCTGCCTTTGATGATAATTCCAACCGACAACCGAAGGAAGACCGGTATAAACCGTGATCCGATTGCCCCATTTATACTCGCTGGCGTGGCCTTCGACGATCGTCGGCGAGCCGGCGGCGTGATCCTGGAGCCAGCGGATTGCCCGCGCGTCCTGACTGAGATCCATCGTGAAACCGTCCTGAGCGTAGTTCGCGCTGTCCATATACGCCATACCGTCCAAAGTACGCGGAGCAGTCCGGTCGATCCGGTCGGTTATCTTATCCAGACTTGCCGTCACGGTGAACAACGCGCCGCCGCAGACGAGAACCGCCAGCGCGGCCCGCCATACAGTTCGCTTTCCGGGCACGGAACCGCTTCCGACCGCCCTCCGCTCAGCCGCGCAGAAACGATCCGACGTCAGCGCAATCGCGGCTGCGGAG
>JASBYO010000148.1 GCA_029983925.1 Flexilinea sp. | reverse complement strand
AAACAAGCGCCAATAGAAAAACAAGCCCAATATCAGCAGGGACGGAACCGACGTCAGCAGCGCCGTTCGCGCCCGGTCCTTTTTCGGCCGTTCCGGCGGCAGGCTGAAATAAATCAGGACCGGCCGAACGATCTCCAATCCGATAAAATATTCGCAGCTGAAAACCCCGGCAAGCGAAAGCGCCGCGGCCGCCGCCATCCCAAGGCCGGCGCGAACGGTTTTCCCGTTCCGGACCGCGCCCTGATGAAGCGCGATCGAGGCCAGGATACAGCATAGCGAGAAAAAGTGCAGGATAAACTCAACCGGGATCGCCTGCTGGCTGAAACCCGGATACAGGAGAAACAGCAGCCCGGCAATAAACAGGACCGTCGCCCGGGCCGGGAACGCCCGCCGCAGCGTCGCGAAATATAACAGCGCCGACAACCAGCGCAGCGCCAGACACGCCAAACGCCAGGCGAGGATCGATTCCTTAAAAAACGGCGAAACCCATTCGTACAGCAACACGCCGTATTCGCGGACCCAGCCCATAAACGGACGGAACTCCGCCGCGCCGCCGCGATGATACGCCCAAAGAAAATTCGGATCGTCGCCGTACGCGCCTAACGCCGGGGCGATCAGCCCATAAGCGGCGATCGCCAGCAGCGCCGAAACAAGCGCGAAATGCCGAACCGAGCAGCGATCCCGCGCCCCTTCCGGAGCCGAACGGATTTCCTCGTTCAAGGACCCTGCCTACGCCTCGCGCGGAACGATCAGATCGATCGTGTCCGGCACGATTTCAGCCCGAAACGTACGAATCTGCGTATTCAGGACCTCGCCGTCCGCCTGACCGATCAGCGCGCGTCCGAGAACCTCCGCTTCAAGTTTCCGAGCTTTATAGCGATGGATAACCGGACAATTCTCAACCTGACCCTTTAGAATCGCCGGAACAATCGGAAGGACCTTCCCGACCGGGAGGCCGTCTCCGATCAGCGAAATATTCAGCAGGCCGTCCTGAAGATCAAAATCAGGCGCCAGCTTAAAGCCGCCGCCTTCCTGACGCCCGTTCATCGCGACCAGCAGCAGAACCGGCTTATCCAGTTCCAAGCCGTCAATCCGGATTTTCATCCGCGGCTGGTCATAGTTAAGGAAGATCGCTTTCAGAAGCCCCCAGGCGTATGAGGGGAACCCGTTCAGCTTCGATAACGTCGCCCAGTAATTGATCGCGGCGTCAATCCCGACCCCGGTTCCATTAATAAAATAACGCTCAGATAGTCCGTCGCAAACTTTCCCGACGTCAACCGTTTTCACCGCGCCGGCGCCGATAACCGCGATCGAACGTTTCAAATCCTGTGAAATTCCGACGGCGGCGCCGAAGTCGTTTCCGCGCCCATTCGGGAGAATCGCCAGCTTCGGCCGCGCTGCGCCGCGCCGCTGGGCGCGGACAATCCCATTAACGACTTCGTTAACCGTCCCGTCGCCGCCCGTACTGATAATTCGTTCCGCGCCTTTCAGAATCGCTAATTCAATCAACTCGACCGTTTCGCCGCTTTTCGTCGGCGAGATCAGCGTATGGTCGATCCCTGCCGCGCGCAGCGCGTCAGCGACGTCGTCAATCCTGTGGCGCGGTCTTCGTTTCAGCGCGTGACGGTTGTATAGAACGACTGTTTTTGTCATGGGAATTCATTCCGATCTTCTTGAACGTTGGATTCGGCTCGAGCGCCGCGGCCGCGGGTGAAAGGGTTTTCAAAACCGATTGAGCCGCCGTTGGGGTCAGGGTTCGCCCCGAGCCTTCGACCCTTAATTTTACCTTGATTCCGGCGCCGATCCGCCGCGTTTTTCTTTCCGGGGAACGCGGGCTTTTCCGTCTCGGACTTGAACCGCGCGTTCGCCCGAAAGCGAATTTCCCGAACGTCCGCCGCGTCCGTTACGACGTCGCGGATCGGGTTTCGCGCGCCGCTCCGCCGGTTCCGTCTTCTGGGTCAGGATATCCTTCTGTTTCTGTTTCCGCGCCGGATCCTTCTCAACAAAAACATGTTCGCCGCTGTCCGGATGACGCTCCGTATAATACATCGTCGCGGACCAGGTCGACGGCGTCGGCGTAAAAATCTGCGCCTGTTCCGGCGTCACATGCAGCGTCTCCTGACAGAATTTCTTCAGGCCGGCCATATCGCGCTCGGTACAGCCCGGATGGCAGGCGATAAAATAATAACTTAAATACTGCGGCAGTCCGGCGGCTTTCGTTTCACGCTCAAATTCGTCCTTAAACGCCAGCAGCGCGCTTTTTCCCGGTTTTCCCATCGCCGCCAGGACTTTCGGGCTGTCATGTTCCGGCGCGACGCGCAGCTGACCGGAGACATGGTAACGCGTCAGCTCGCGAACGTACGCTTTCCCGTAGGCGATATCGGCGGGAATCAGGTCGTAACGAATCCCCGACGCGATCATGATCTTTTTGACGCCGGGAATCCGGCGCGCCTTTTCGAGCAGCGCTAACTGCGGGCGGTGATCCACTGGCAGCTGGGGACAGACGCTCGGATAAATACAACGCCGCTCTTTACAGGCGCCTTTCTCAAGCTTCTTCCGGCATTCATAACCGTACATGTTCGCGGTCGGTCCGCCTAAATCATAGATATAGCCTTTAAAATCGGGAAACGCGCTGATCTTTCGGATTTCCTCTAAAACCGACGTTTCCGAACGCCACTGCACCGTCCGGCCTTCGTGAACCGCGATCGCGCAGTAATTACATTCGCCGTAACAGCCGCGATGGGTCGGGACGGAGAAACGAATCGTCTGCAGCGCGCGGACCTCCCCCTGCGCTTTATAGTACGGATGAACGTCGCGTTCGAACGGCAGGCCGTAAACCGCGTCCATTTCACGCATATTCAGCGGTTTCGCCGGCGGATTTTGGATCAGGAAGCGAAAACCGTGATCCTGAGCCAGGGTTACCCCGTAGACGGCGTCGTTGTTGCGGTAAAACATCTTGAACATGCGCTCATATTCGGCCGGATCGGATTGAACCGCCTTCAGCGGCGGCAGCGCCAACGCGCCGGCGGGCGCTTCTTTCGCGCCGTAGCACAAGCCGCGAATCCGGTCGAGCGGTTTGCCGTCGCGGAGCGCGTCCGCCAGTTCCACAATCGAACGGTCCGCCATTCCGTAAAGCAGGTAGTCCGCCTTGGCGTCGAAAAGAACCGATCCGCGA
Source organism: Flexilinea sp. (assembly GCA_029983925.1). Lineage (GTDB taxonomy): Bacteria > Chloroflexota > Anaerolineae > Anaerolineales > Anaerolineaceae > Flexilinea. Next base: position 582 of record JASBYO010000148.1, on the reverse strand, counting down.
ACCTTATTCGACCAGAAATCGTAATGCGCGACGCGGCGCAGCCCGGCTTCGACCCCGCCCAGCACGATCGGGACCGTATCTTTAAAGTAACGGCGAATCCGATTCGTATAAACGATCAGCGCACGGTCCGGCCGGCGGTTGTTCACCCCGCCCGGCGTAAAATCGTCCTGATTCCGCGGTTTCTTCAGCGCCGTATAATTCGAAACCATCGAATCGACCAGTCCGCCGCTGACGCCCCAAAAAAGCGCCGGCTCGCCCAGACGGGTAAAATCGGCCGGATCGTCGACGTCCGGCTGCGCCAGGATCGCGGTTTTATAGCCGGCGTTTTCGAGGATACGCCCGATAACCGCGACGCCGCTGTACGGCGAGTCGATATACGTGTCGCCGCTGATCAGGATAACGTCCGGCCGGGACCAGCCGCGCGAGCGGATTTCTTCGATCGTCGTCGGAAGGAACATCTTTCAGGCCGCCTCATATTTCAAAAATTGCGTCTTCATGAGGTTAATCATACAGCATAAACCCGTTTATCTTTCCGTTGTCCGCAAAAAGGGTCGCGGGGGGGGGGGGGGGGGGGGGGGGGCG
>JASBYO010000147.1 GCA_029983925.1 Flexilinea sp. | reverse complement strand
TCGGCGGCGGCGAAAATTGTTGCGGGCGGGGTTCCGATTTATAATTAATGCATATCGCTGAAGCGGGTTCAGGGCCGCGATTTCGCTTCGGATAAAAAAGAAAATTTATGTTTGGAGGATCGTGAAGGATGAAAATCAAGGCGGAATGTTTTTATACGAAGAATGACGAATGGGTTCTGATCGAGGGCGATACGGCGACGGTCGGGCTGACCGACTACGCTCAGGACGCGTTATCGGATATTGTTTTCGTCGAACTGGCGGTCAATCTCGGCGATACGATCGAAGTTGAAGACAATATCGCTACCGTCGAGTCTATTAAGGCCGCGTCGGACGTTTACGCGCCGGTCGGCGGGGAAGTCGCCGCTTTGAACGAAGCCGTCGTCGATTCGCCCGAGCTGATCAACTCCGATCCGTTCGGCGCAGCCTGGCTCATTAAAATCAAAGGGCAATTCGACAGCGCCGGCCTGATGGACGCGGCGGCGTACGAAGCTTACTGCGCGGAACGGAATTAGCTCATGTTTGTGCCGCATACCGACGGCGAGCGCGCCGCGATGTTGGCGTCGCTCGGGATGACGTCGATCGAGGAGTTGTTTCCCGCGATTCCGGAAGGCGTACGCTTCCCGGAATTGAAGCTGACGGAGAGCTTGAGCGAAGCCGAGATGATGGAGATGCTGGCTGAATTGGATCATGCCAATCTGCCGGTCACGGAAGCGCCCTGCTTTTTAGGCGCGGGCGCTTATTATCATTATGTGCCGGCGCTCCTGGATAATTTATCGGCGCGCGGCGACTTTTATACCGCTTATACGCCTTATCAGGCGGAAATTTCGCAGGGGACGCTTCAGGGAATTTTCGAATTCCAATCGCTCGTCGCGCGTCTGACAGGAATGGACGCGGCGAACGCGTCGCACTATGACGGAGCGACCGCCTGCGCGGAGGCGGGTATCCTGGCGTACCATCATTTCCGCGGCAAGCGCAAGCGGATCGTCGTTTCCGCCGGGATTCATCCGCATTACCTGCAAACCATGCGCACGTATTTGCAGGATTATGACGGTTTGGACGTTGCTGCGCCGGATCAGGACGTATTAAACGGCGCGGCGGACAGCGCGTTTCTGGCCGGGATCGACGGAGATACCGCCTTGGTTCTCGCCGCTTATCCGGATTTCTTCGGGACGGTCGGCGATTTAAGCGACGCCGCGAACGCCGCGCATGAAAAAGGTGCGCTGTTCGCGGTTTGCGTGAATCCGATCGCGCTTGGGCTTTTAAAAACGCCGGGCGAGATGGGCGCGGATATCGTCGTCGGCGAAGGTCAGCCGTTAGGGCTGGGTTTGAATTTCGGCGGTCCGTATCTGGGGCTTTTCGCGGTGACGCAGCCGTTGATCCGAAAGATGTCGGGACGGATCGTCGGCGAAACGGTCGATAACCGAGGTCAGCGGGCTTACGTTCTAACGCTGACCGCGCGCGAACAGCATATCCGCCGCGAAAAAGCGACGTCGAATATCTGCTCCAATCAGGGGCTGAACACGCTGCGCGCGGCGATGTACTTGTCGGCGCTCGGTCCGGGCGGGTTGAAAGCGGTCGCGCGCAGCTGTTACGATAAGGCGCACTACGCGGCGAAAAAGCTGGACGGTTTGAAAGGCTTTAAAGTCCTGAATTCGAAGCCGTTTTTCCATGAATTCGTCTTGCAGTGCGCCGAGCCGGCCGCGGAGATCAACGAGCGGCTGCTTCATAATAATATGATCGGCGGCTACGACCTAAGCGGGACGATGCCGGGCATGGAAAACGCGATGCTGATCGCGGTGACGGAGATGGTCTCAAAACAGGCGATCGACGATTTTTGCACCGTTCTGGCGGCCGGAGGAAAACGGGCATGAAAACGAACAGCGAGAAAACAATTTTTGAGATGTCGGTCCCGGGGCGGAAAGGATTCCGCTGCGCGCCGTCGGACGTTCCGGCCGCGGATTTGCCGGAAGGGCTGGCGCGCGGGGCGCTGCCGCTTCCGGAGCTGTCGGAGCTGGACGTCGTCCGTCACTATACGCGCCTGTCGCGGCTGAATTATTCGGTTGACGGCGGCTTTTATCCGCTCGGGTCCTGTACGATGAAATATAATCCGAAGGCTTGCGAAAAAGCGGCCGCGATGACCGGGCTGAGCGCGCTTCATCCGCTTCAGCCGATCGAAACGGTTCAGGGCGCGCTGCTGATTCTGCATGAAACGCAGACGATTTTATGCGAATTGGGCGGAATGGCGGCCGGATCGCTGACGCCCGCCGCCGGGGCGCAGGCCGAATTCTGCGGCGTGAAGATGATCGCCGCGTACTTGCGGGACCAGGGGCAGACGCAGCGTAAGGTCATGCTGATCCCGGACAGCGCGCACGGGACGAACCCGGCGTCTTCGGTCATGTGCGGTTTCGCCTGCAAGCCGGTCAAGACGAACGCGCGCGGGAACGTCGATCTGGAGGATTTGGCGCGGTATTGCGGCGACGAGCTGGCCGGAATTATGATTACCAACCCGAATACGCTCGGCCTTTTTGACGAGAATATTCTCGATGTGACGCGGATGGTTCACGAAGCGGGCGGCCTCGTTTACGGCGACGGCGCGAATATGAACGCGCTGCTAGGGATCGTCAAGCCGGCGGCGCTGGGGATCGACGTGATGCACTACAACCTGCACAAAACGTTCTCGACGCCACATGGCGGCGGCGGTCCGGGCGCGGGCGCGGTCTGCTGCGTCGAAAAGTTAGCGGATTACCTGCCGGGGCCGGTCGCGGCGGTCATTGAGGAAATGACGGACGAGGAACCGCCGGTTTACGGATTGGTTGAGCCGAAAAAATCGATCGGGATGGTTCGCGCGTTTTGGGGTCATTTCGCGATCATCCTGCGCGCTTACGTTTACTGCATGATGGTTGGGAAAAACGGGATGCGGGAAATCGGCGAGACGGCGACGCTGAACGCGAACTATCTGATGGCGGCGCTGAAGGACGTTTATCCGCTGCCGTACGATCGCGTTTGTATGCATGAATTTGTCCTGGACGCGAAATGGAAAGACGCGCCGGGGATCCGCGCGTTCGACGTTGCGAAACGGATGATGGATTACGGGCTGCATCCGCCGACGTATTATTTCCCGCTGATTGTGCATGAGGCGCTGATGATCGAACCGACGGAAACGGAAAGCAAGGATGTTCTCGACGCGTTCATCAACGTAATGCGCAGCATTGCGGAAGAAGCGAAAACGAACCCTGAGCTGCTGACGAACGCGCCGGTTGAAACGCCTTTCGGGCGTCTTGACGAGGTTAAAGCGGCGAAGGATCTTAAGGTCGCGGTTTAGCGGTTGAGACCGGGCGGCGAATCAGGTCAGTAAAAATGAAGGCGTCCCAAAACGAATTTTTTGCGACTGAATTCGCCCGCTTATTTATCAGCGTATGGATTAACCCCCGCCCGTCCCTGCGCGCTTAGGCGCCGGACAGGTCCCCGGCGAGGACAGGCGCGGTTCCCGATGCGCTGATTTTGAATCGTTTTATGCGGAGGAGGGGATTTTCGGCTGAAAGTCCCCTTTTCCATGCCGCTCATCCCTGCTTTTTCGGATCATCCTCAAAAGCCGCAGCTTCATCCGCTCTGAATCAGAAAAAAATACTTTGATAATATTTTCATGAGCATTTCGGATTTCCGACTTTTGAGCCGCTCTCATTTTTTGCGGTGATTGTTTTTCGAGCGGTTGAAGGTTTTCAGCGGGAATTTGATTAGAATTTGAGATAAATAACCCGCCGCGGCGGAAGAACCGGACCCGCCGCGACGGAAACGACTAAAATAACATCCGAACTTGAAAGGAAAACAACATGAGCGATTATATACATATTTCGACCGGTTTAACCTTGGAAGCGAAAGCGGCGCCGGAGGACGCGCTGACAGTTTCGATCGCGCTGAAGAGCGACGAACCGTTTCTGGAAGAACGCGGTTCGTATTTATACAGCGAATCCGCCGACGGGGCGGGACTGGTTTTCGGGTTGGGGGAGAAACGCGAAC
>JASBYO010000146.1 GCA_029983925.1 Flexilinea sp. | reverse complement strand
TGTTTATCGCGGCGTATTTGATCGCCGGGTTCGACGTTATTCTCGAAACGGCGGGTTCGATCCGAAAAGGGGATTGGTTCAACGAAGCTTTCTTGATGACGCTGGCGACGGTTGGGGCGTTCGTTTTGGGCGATCTCGCCGAGGCTGCCGCGGTCATGATTTTCTTCCAGACCGGCGAATTTTTCCAGGAGTTGGCCGTGGCGCGTTCGCGCCGTTCGATCGCCGACCTGATGGATATCCGTCCGGAGACGGCGAATCGGTTCGTCGGGGACGAAATCGTAACGGCCGCGCCGGAGGATCTGGAAATCGGCGACGAGATCCTGATTCGTCCGGGCGAGCGCGTTCCTGTGGACGGGGTAATCCTGTCCGGGACGTCGGCGCTGGATACGGCCGCGCTGACGGGCGAATCGCTTCCGCGCGACGTATCGGCCGGCGATTCGGTCGAAGCCGGAACGATCAACCTGAGCGGCGTTCTGCGGGTGCGCGTGAACGGACGGTTCGCCGAATCGGCGGTGATGCGGATTTTGAATCTGGTCGAGAACGCGACGGCGAAAAAGACGAAGACGGAACGGTTTATTACCCGTTTCGCGCGGGTGTATACGCCGGCGGTGATCGCCGCGGCGGCGCTGCTGGCGATCCTGCCGCCGCTGCTGACCGGGGCGGACTGGACGGTTTGGCTCCGCCGCAGCTTTGTCTTCCTGGTGACATCCTGCCCCTGCGCGCTCGTTCTTTCGATCCCGCTCAGTTATTTCGCCGGCGTCGGGAAGGCTTCCGCGGCGGGAATCCTTTTCAAGGGTACGACGTATCTTGAGACGCTGAAAACGGTCGACACGGTTGCGTTCGACAAGACCGGGACGCTGACGAAAGGCGAGTTCAGCGTCGCCGAGGTTATCCCGGCCGGGGGGATTTCCCGTGACGAACTGATCGAGTGGGCGGCGCATGCCGAGTCCGAATCGACCCACCCGATCGCCAGGTCGATTTTGACGGCTTACGGAAAAACGACGGACCGGTCGCGCCTGAGCGAAATCTGCGAAATTGCCGGACAGGGCACGCGCGCGGTCCTGGACGGGAGAACGATCCACGTCGGAAACGAACGGCTGATGCGCGCGGGCGGGGTTGCGGTTCCAGCGTTCGAGACGGACGGGACGATCATTTACGTCGCCGCGGACGGCGCGTTCGCCGGGACGCTTATCATCCGCGACCGGCTCAAGCCGGACGCCGCTCAGGCGGTCGCCGCGCTCGGAGCGTCCGGGGTTCGGCGGACGGTCCTGGTTACCGGCGATAACCGGCGCTCGGCGGACGCTTTCGCGGCGCAGCTGGGGATCGGCGACGTTTACGCCGGACTTCTCCCGGATCAAAAGGTCGAGGTTGTCGAGAGGCTGATTGCCGGAAAGGAGACGGACGGGGCGGTCGTCTTCGCCGGCGACGGTATTAACGACGCGCCGGTTCTGGCGCGCGCCGATCTGGGGATCGCGATGGGCGGCGCGGGTTCGGAAGCGGCGATCGAAGCCGCCGACGTCGTTATCCTGAAAGACGCGCCGTCGAAAATCGCCGAAGCGATTCGAATCGCGCGGCGGACCGATCGGATCGTTCGCCAGAACGTCGTTTTCAGCCTGGCGGGGAAGACTATTTTTCTGGTTCTCGGCGCGCTCGGACTGACGGGCATGTGGCAGGCGGTTTTCGCCGACGTCGGGATTATGCTGCTGGCGGTGCTGAACGCGATGCGGATCTTGCGGTAGCGTTTGAGCGCAGGGTGAAGATTTAAAGCCGGTTGAGACGACCGGCTTTCCTCATATTAATCGCTCTTAAAATTCCTTTTTATTCACGATCCCGATACTGATCCCGATGGACAGCAGCAGCATGGCCGCTGTTGCTGCGATGGCTGCGCCGACGGCTAAGCCGGGCCGCGTTCTCAGCAGTTCCGTCAGCGCTGATGTGACGTCAATTTGGCCGTTGTCCAACGCGCGGAGAATGACGAACCCGACGATAAAGATCAGTCCGGCGGACGCGAAGAGCGCCAACCGGCTTTTTTCCGGCCCGAACTTTAATTTGAACGGAATTGTGATCGACAGGATGAAAACCAGAACGGGAAGCTCGGTTAACCCGACAATCAGCGCCGGGAGGGAGAAGCCGCCGGTTCGGAGGTATTCCGCGGCGACGGCGACCGCTGTTGCTGCCAGACAAAGCGCGCCGCCGAAGATTATCCCGAAGAGATATTTTTCAAGCGCGTACGTTTTCCGCGTTACCGGCAGCGAAAACAGGAAGGCGAATCCGTTGTCAAATTCGTCGTAGCTGATCGTTCCCAGCGCGGACATGGCGCCGACGATCGTTACGTAGCTGATCAGAAACGCGGAATCGCCCGACAGGAGCGCGACGGCGACCGCAATTCCGGCGCCGGTTAGAAAGATATTTTTCTGGTTTTTCATCATCTTGAAATCTTTAATGAGCAGCCCTTTCATGCTTCTTCTCCTTTGGCGATCATCCGCATGACTTCGTCGATCGTCCCGTTTTCGATCGCGACCCCGGGAAAATTTTCAACGTAAAACCGCTTCTGATCCGTCAGACAGCGGTAACCGTAACGCTCCTTTTTTACGCTCAGGACGTATTGCCTGTCCAATGCGGCGAATTGTTCCGGATCGGTCTTCAGGATTGCGTAATCGCTGAGAATAACGTCGGCGTCTTCATGAAGGACGATTTCCCCGGCGTCGATCATGTACAAATCGTCGCAGAGCGTTTCGAGGTCGGCCGAGAAATGGGAGCTGATCAGGATTCCCCGTTCCTCGTCTTCTTCCATGAACTCCCTCAAAAGCGTATACAGCTCGTCGCGGGCGATCGCGTCGAGCCCCGCCGTCGGCTCGTCCAGTATCAGGAATTCGGCGTTATATGAAATTGCGGCCAGGACTTTCAGTTTGGCTTTCATCCCCGTCGAAAAATCTTTGATTTTTTTATCGCGCGGGAGCCCGGATTTTTTGAGCTGGCCGGCGAAGAAGGCTTTATCGAAGCGTTCGTAGAGTTTTTCGAGAATATCGGCGACGTCCCCGGGCGTCAGGTAACCGCTGAAGCCGGAATCGGATAATACGGCGCCGATTTTCTGCCTGTCCGCGAGCGTAAATTCGCGGACGTCTTTTCCGAAGAGCGAGATTTTTCCGCCGTCGGGAAAAATTAATCCGAGAATCGCCTTGAACGTCGTGCTTTTTCCGGCGCCGTTCTTCCCGATCAGTCCGGTCACGCGGCCGCGTTCGACCTCGAGCGAACAACTCAGCGAAAAATTCGGATACCGCTTCCGTAGATTTTCAATTTTCAGCATAATTCCCCCTCTAAAATCAACTCGAACAGAACGCGGATATCCTGATCGGCGATTCCGTACCGCCTGCCTTTCAGGATCGCTTTTTCGAGGTCCTTTTCGATCTCTTTTTTCTGTTCCTCCAGGATAAGCTCTTGATTCGCCGCGGTTACGTAGCTTCCTTTTCCGTGGACCGTTTTGGTAAATCCGTCGCTCTCGAGGCTGTCGTACGCTTTCTTGACGGTTAACGCGCTGATTTTCAGCTCTCTCGAAAGCGTCCGGACCGACGGGAGCGGGTCGTTTTCCCGTAAATCGCCGTCCCGAATTTGCCGTTTGATCTGATCCGCGATTTGTTCATAGATCGGAACCATCAGTGAAACGTTGATAATAATTTTCAATCCCGACTCCTTTCGATATAAACAGTATATAACAGCGCTTGACAGTTGTCAAGCGCCGTTATATACGCGGTAAGGAATCTGTTTTCGCGGCCGATTTACGCGGCGCGTTTCAGGCGCAGCCGGCTCAGCGCCATCAGGCTCATCCTGGTAAAGCCGACGATCTGGTACCAGGCCGACTGCTTGCTCTTTTCGTCTTCATAAATTGTCGCGATCGGAACCCAGCCGATTTTCCAGCCCTTTTCCAGGCAGACGATAATCATCTCGATCGCGAAGTTATAGCCGGCTTCCCGGGTTTCGAGGAACGCTTCGATCATGCGCCGGTCGAGCAGCCGGTACCCGCACTGGTTATCCG
>JASBYO010000145.1 GCA_029983925.1 Flexilinea sp. | reverse complement strand
AATTCCGATAAGCATATCGATTTTCAGCAGGTTGCTTCAAAAGAAACCTTTATCGCGACAGGTCCGACAGGTTCAGTTGGCGGTGTAAGATTTAGCACATTTATCGAGATTGGTATTTATCAGTATTATGCTGTCATCAAATGCCAGGAGCAATGCGGTTAGCAATATAAACCGGATAGGTGGGAATTTTATGGGGCTTCGCGAGTATTGTTACGAGAATATTGTTTGGAATAATTCTTTCGGCGGCTGGGTAAATTATGGAGCGAATTCGGCAAGTAATTATGGATGGGCTTCTTGGACCAATTCAACCTGTCCATGGCAAGCTAAAGGCGCAGGTGCCGCGGCGCGGTTTGATTTCAATCATAACGGTGAAACCAAAACCATTGATTTTGAGACGCAAAAGTTTTGACCTGAAAAAATAGTATTCTTGAGTTTCTAATCTTATTATGATGGGAAGCGGCTGAGCCTGCTGACGGCGAAATATTGGCTGCGGAAACTGCTGGCGCCGCTGGTGACGCTGCGCCGGCGCAGGCTGGCCGGGAAGAAGTAGGGTCGTGCGGTTCCATTGGGGTAGAATTGAAGAAAGTTCATCGGAATCTAAATTCGGAGGTTATTTGAATTATGGCTGAAAAGAATCAGGCGGTCGAATTGGTTAAGAAACTAATTGCGGCGGAATCCTGCTACAGCGGGCTGCGCGAATTAGGGAATGAATGGCTGGCGGCGCAGGGAACCCCCGAAGAAAAAGCGGTTTCCGCGCGCTTGGTTCAGGCGCTGAAAGAGGATGTCAATACGATTGACGATTCGCTGCGATTTTTTGAATCGGAAGCAGGCGAGCAGTTTTTCGGAAAAGAGACGGCTGCGCAGATGATCGCGGCGTTTAAAGAAGCGAAAGCGAACGGGGCGAAGTATTGCCTGTGTCCGGCCTGCGCTGCGGGCGCCGAACTTCTGGAAATACAGGATTTGTTGCTGTAATTTTTATGGCTATCATCCGGTAAGTCATTCCGAATCCCGGACGGCTTACCGGTTTTTTTATTTGATACGGGCTGAAACCGAATGTGATTTCAGTGCAGTCAAAAACAATTTGTTCCTATTCGTGATTTGAAATAACGTCGCAAATGTAAAATAACAGGTGGATGGATAAATGACAGAACGGTTGTTATCTTAATTGTATGGAGTATCTTGAGAATATGCTGAACGTCAAAACGAATTCTATGGGATCGTAATCCGAAGGTCTTTTTGTCAGCGCATTGGCCGACCGCACGAGACTTTTTTTCTCAGGGGATCTCAATAATGCGCTGACTTTGAAGTTTTTTATGCGGAGCTCCATCCGCCCCTGTTTTTCGGGTTATTCACAAAAGCTGCAACGCCGCTCACCTTACATCAACAAGAAACTCCTTGACAATATTCTCAAGCATATTTTGGAATTTTGATTTTTGGGACGGTTTCTTTTGCCTTCCGGCCCTTCGTTCTATGCGACGATCCTGCGCTTACGGAACCGGGCAAAAAGTTTCGGCGGTCAGTGGCGGCAGGCCGTAGTAACGCCCGATGACCCAGCCGTAGGTCCCGTATGGGAGATCCGGCTGGTCCGTTCCCATGATTTCAACGGCGCAGGTTTCGAGTTCCTCGTCTCCGCTGAACGCGCCGGACGCGGCGATTTCGGTCAGCTCCCGGTCTCGGGCAGTCCAGGTCCTGTAAATTCGAATCAGCTGCGGACGGTCGGCGAGATAAAAACTGAGCCAGAGGCAGGCGACGATAAAGATCCCCGGCAGGCGGACCCGATCCGCAATCGGATGAATTTCGAAGCGGGCTCCGACGGCGCGGCCGACCGTCAACGAGAAAGCGGCCAGGCCGAGCCAGATCATCGTCAGCGGGACGGAAAAAATCCGCGTTGAAAAATAGCCGAGGATCCCGTTGATTATCGGGCAGAAGAACGCGGCGGCGCAAATGGATAATAAGCCGAGGCCGGCTTTTCCCGGCGAGGGTTTCGGAGCGTTCGGATCGCGGGAAATTTCCAGCCCGATCAGGAATGAAACGACGGATAGCAGGACCAGGACATTTCGCTGTGCGCGAAGATGAGGAAGCAGGCCGAGGAACGATTCGACGATCGCGCCGCCGAGCGTTTGCGCGGCTGTTTCGAACGTTATGTTCGCGCTGCCGTCCTCGAAAAATTGAGCGGCGTTTGCGTAATTTCCGGGCATGGCGAAAGCGATGACGGTCGAGAGGATCAGGACAAGGAAGAACGACAGCGCAGTTTTTCTCCGATCGGCCGAAATTTCTTTTTTATTCAAGACGGAATACAAAACGAGCGTACCTGACAGAAAAATCATCGCCAAATTAATGAGTTGGGCGAATCCTGAGGATAGGAAAGCGAAAATAAGCGCGATGGTTCGATCGCGGCGCGAATTTTTTGCCAGCGCCGAATCCAGAAAAATCCAGGCCGCCAACGCGCAAACGATTCCCCATGCGTAGATATGCCCCCCTCCGCCCCAGAAAAAGGATTCCCATATTTTGGTTTGGACGAGATAGACGCCGGAAAAGAGGACGACGGACAGAAAAAAAGACGAGGAGCTATTCGCGCAGATCCTTTCGGCAATTCGAAAACAACAAATCAGCAGCAGAACCCCGCACAGGAAAATCGTGATTCGAATCCAGCGGAGCGGCGGGAAGACGGCGTATAACATCTTGATCAGGAAGGCCGAATAGCGTCCCGAGTTTGTCATGAAGATGAATTGAAAATAGCCGGGGAATCCGCGCTGCCGCGCTTCGTAAATTTCCCAGTAATCGTCGCGGCGTAAAACCGTTTTCGACGAAATATCGAAAAGGATCAGGAAGATCAGGACGAGCGCCGCGACGGCCGCGATCGCCGTCAACGCCCGAGCCCCCCGATTCAGGAGAATCGGAAGAACGACGATTATCAGGAAAACAACGGCGACGGATAATTCCGCGCTTTTCGGCGATATATTCAGCATATCGGAAATACGGGTCAGGAGCGGTTGAAGTTCGCCGAGAAACAGGACGCCGATCAGGGCAATCGCCAGAACCGGACTCCAGCGGACGAGACGATCTATTTGAGGTTGGGCCTGTTTTCGCTTCATGGACGCTCCGTGGCTGCTGAGGTAATTTCCGATAATTATAGTCCGAATTCAGGCGCGGCCTGCCCGCGAACATTCGCAATCCGGATTTGAAAAGAAATTTCCCCGCGAAGGAACATCTAAAAAACGAACCCGCATTAAAACTTGCTGTTTGGTTAAAATCGGCGGCATTTTTTTGATTTTTTTGTTTACATTTTATAATTTCAGCACGTTATTCTTGAAGCATTTTCGGAGGCGCAACGTGAAACGTTTCGTTTTTATGCTTATGATGATCGTCGCTTTGTCCTTGGCTGTCTCTCCCGTTTCGGCGGAGAGCATTCGGTTGGAAGAGGCGTTAAGCCTGTTGGCAGATTGGAATCAAAAGGCCGAATCGGTTCTGCTCCAAAAAGGTTGGTTGTTTTTTCAATATCGGACGCAAATGAACGAGCGGTTCGAAAATTACTTGCTGCCGTTTGATTACTATAATGAGACATGGGCGCATTTCGAACAGGATCGGTTAGAAGACGCCGAGATAGCCTACTGTCGATCCGAGAAGGACGGAAGGCAATTGTTGTATGTCGCGGTCGACGGGTTTTCTTATTCGTACAAAGATGCCACCTTGTATGAGAAGTACAATTTTCCGCAATTCACTACGGATTTCGGCTTTGCGGAGGAGCTTCGCGCGAAAGCCGACTTCGGCCCGGGATACGAAATTCAAATTGCTGAAGATTCGATCGGCGATACGAAAGCGGTCCGGCTGGAAACGCTGACGTATTTTTCGTCGTTTGAGAAAAAAAGTCATTGACGACTTGTACGGAATGGACACGCTCGGCGAGTATTTCCGGCGCTGGTACGATCCTGAGAGCGGTTTTTTGCTTCGTGTCGAGCGATATTATATGTCTGAAGATCGAAAGTTATGGGATATCTTCACGGTTTCAGAGATATCCTATCGGCGCGCGGATGAATTGCCGGAGTCTGTCCAAAACGATTATGAACGGACGGGGCGGCGGGAATTCGAGAAAACGGATTCGTATAAAATCGTCGCGCCGGACGGAACGATATCCGGTAAAGTCGAAATGGACTTAATCATGGCAGAGGCGACAGGAGACCTTTGTTCCTCATTCGCGCGTCTGTTGGGGAATCCGGTTGAGCCCGATATACGGATTAATCACGTTTTTTTGGGAGTTTCTTGACGGGGGAAGAGAAGAGGATATAATTCTGGTCTGTTGCGCTGAGAGGGGGC
>JASBYO010000144.1 GCA_029983925.1 Flexilinea sp. | reverse complement strand
TTTTTATCCGCGGCGGTAATTCTCCCGATTGGGACTTTGATTCTTCAGAGCTTAATGCTGAAACTCGGCGACTTCAGCGTCAGCAATTTAACATTGCACTATTGGTTTGGGCGCGGAAATCCTGAGATTTTCAATAGCGAGCCGGGCGTTTTAGTTAATCCGCAGTTTTATCAAATTCTTGGAAATTCCCTGAAACTGGTCGTGATTGCTTCTCTAATTGCAACATTCTGTGGCCAGATGATCGGATATGTGAACTCGCGCGGACGGAATCTTTTTTCGGGCCGACTGGTGGAGCAACTTGTCTTTATTCCTTACTTGATCCCATCGATCGCTTTTGGCGCGATGTACCTGTCGATGTTCTCTGAGCCGAGGACCTTGATGATCCTTGGTCGGAAAATTACGCTGTTACCGTCGCTTTACGGTACGTTTGCTCTTCTGGTTCTCGTGACGGTTATAAAAAACTTGCCGTTTTCGAGCCGCGCGGGAACGGCGAATATGCTTCAAATCAGTTCGGAACTTGAAGAAGCCGCCCATATACAGGGCGCAAACTTTATGACAAGAATGCGGCGGGTGATTCTTCCGTTATCCAAGAACGGTTTTCTGAGCGGTTTGATGCTGATCTTTATGGCGGTCATGAAAGAACTCGATTTATTGGTAATCCTGATTTCGCCGAAGACCCAGACGCTGCCATATATGGCTTATTCATATACGTCCGGGGGGATGGATCAGTATTCAAACGTCGTCGCGACGCTTATGTTCCTGATCGTTTTCATGATTTATTGGATTGCGAATAAATTCTTCAACGCTGACATTAGTCAGGGGTTCTAATTAAGGAGGAGACTCTCCATGAGCGATATTATTTTGAAAAACATCGATAAGTTTTATGGGAATAATCATGTGTTGAAAGATCTGAACCTTACCGTCAACGACGGAGAGTTCATGACGCTGCTTGGCCCGTCAGGCTGCGGAAAAACGACAACGCTTCGTGTTATAGCGGGATTGGAAAAACCGCAAAACGGGACGATTACAATGGCTGGACGGAAGGTCGTCGACACGAATGAACTTTTTTTCGAGGATCCGGGAAATCGGGATATCAATCTCGTTTTTCAATCTTACGCCCTTTGGCCGCATATGACGGTTTTTGATAATGTCGCGTTTCCGCTATCGGTAAAGAAAATTAGACAAGATGAGATTACGAAACGCGTGACGGATTCTTTAAAACGGATGCGTATCGCTGAATTTGCGAAGAGGTATCCTTCCGAGCTATCCGGCGGCCAACAACAGCGCGTTGCGATCGCGCGTGCGATTGTTTCTCAACCGAAAGTTCTCCTTTTGGATGAACCGCTCTCGAATCTCGATGCAAAACTGCGCGTAGACATGCGCTCTGAAATAAAACGGCTGCATCATGAGATGGGAACAACGATTATTTACGTTACCCATGACCAAATAGAGGCGTTGACGATGTCGACGCGGATCGCGATTTTTTTTGACGGCGTTTTGGAGCAGGTGGCAGAACCGATGCAGTTGTATCAAAATCCGGCGTCGCTCCGCGTTGCCGATTTTATTGGGAATCCGCGCATTAATTTCGTTGATGGAAATTGTACGATGGGTTCTAACGGCGAGCTGTCGGTTGATTCAATTTTCGGCAGGATGATTTTCAGTAATGAAGACCTGACGGATGAGCTTCCAGGCAAAACTTCTTTCGAAGCCGTTCTTGGAATTCGGCCTGAGAAGATCGAAATCACGCGGCCGGGAGAAGCGGTTACGACGCCTGGCGTTGTCTATTCGGTGCAGCCGGCTGGGGCGGATACGATCATCCATGTCAAAATCGGGGATTCGATCGTTCTTGTAAAGGAAATAGGGATTAAAAATTATCCTATCGATGCGGAAGTAGGGGTGAAGATTGATCCAAGCCGATTAAACGTTTTTGAGAAACGGAGCGGAAAGATTATAAAAACCGCTGTCCTTGAATCGTAAGTTAAAAGTGTGTCGTATCTTTGGAAATATTTTTATTAAGGAGAATCGTATGAAAAAGTTGATGTTTTTGATTTTGGTTTTAGCCCTGATTTTTGGTTGTTGTTCCGTTGCTTTTGCGGATGCGGATTGGGCTGAGGAAAACGGATTAAATAAGACTGAAACGGTTGAAGAGCTTTACGCTGCCGCGCTGGCGGAAGGCGGAGTTCTGAATCTATATGGCTGCACAGGCCGGGACGAAACGGTCGGAAAATCTTTTGAAGCGGCTTATCCAGGAATTAAGGTTAACTTTTATGACCTTGGAATTAATGAAATGCTGGAAAAGTTCAGCCGAGAATATGACGCGGGTGTCCATACCGCCGATATTCTTCAGCTCAAAGAACAGAGCGGAAGTATTTACAGGGATTATATTCAAACCGGACTTCTCCATAATTATCATCCGGAGGACATTTTTAACGGCGTTGATCCTAGCTATTTAACGGTTACCCCGTTCGTTATTGAATTGGACTGGTGGAACTACAATACCGAACTCTATTCTGAGATGCCGATTACGTCCTGGTGGGATCTAACGAAACCGGAATGGAATGGGAAATTTGTATTCTTGGATCCGACCGGTGAACCCGATTTAATCGTTCTTTTCGAAAACCTGATAAAGTATTCGGACCTGATGGCGAATGATTACGAGCGCGTTTTTGGAGAACCGATAACGCTAGCGGATAATGAACCGACAGCGGGCCATGCATGGATTAACCGTGTCGCGAAAAACGGCGTTATTATTGAAACTTCAAATACGAATATTGTGAAGGCTGTCGGCGGGGCAAAAGGGATGAAGGACGCTCCGCTCGGCTACGGCGTTTCGTCGAAGCTTCGCGAAAGAGACCAACAAGGCTTCGTTTTGGGCGTTGATCCTGCTCATTTTGAAGATGAAACCCCGACAACGGCGATTTCCTTTATGGTCGCGCAAATTGCTGATAAATGTGAACATCCGAATGCTGCGAAGCTTTTTGTCCGCTGGATTAGCGGTGAAGCGGATCATAAGGGAGAAGGCCTTGTCCCATTCCTAAGCGCGGGTTCGTATCCGGTATTCCCGATGGCCCCGACGTTGGATATTGACCAACCGGCGTTTGATGATATTCCGAAGTTTGATCTGGATTTGGATTACTATTACGAAAATTATTATGACGTTTATGATTATTGGGTATCGGTTCAACCGTAAACTGATTGGATAAAAACAACCTTGGCGGCGGGATAATTTATATCCCGCCGCCGCTAGGATATGTTGCAGGAGAACCGAATATGAAAGATTATCAGGACAGCGATCTTAAAGAAGTACTTCTAAACCGAGAAGTCGTTTACAGTGGGGAATATCCGCTGTGGCTCGATGAGTTGCGCTTACCGGATGGAAGGGTGATCAAGCGGGAACATCTGCATCACCCGGGAGGCGTCGCGATTTTGGCGGTCAATGAATCGAATTGTATTGCTTTCGTCAAGCAGTATCGTCATCCAATTGCAAAGTTGACAGAGGAAATTCCGGCTGGGAAACTTGACAAAATCCCGAATGAGGATCGGTTTCACGCGGCGAACCGTGAACTTCGCGAAGAAATCGGCTATATCGCCTCTGAGATTCTTTCTTTGGGTCATATCTATACAACCCCTGGGGTCGTAGATGAAATTCTGTATTTGTTTTTTGCCAGAGGTTTGTCAAAAAGCGAACAGGAACTTGACAGTGACGAATTTCTTAACGTTGAATGGCTTCCTGTTGCGGAAGTTGAAAGGCGGATTGGTTCGGGTGAGCTAACCGATATAAAAGGGATCGCCGCCTTTGCTCGCGCTAAATTCAGCGGGCTTTTGGATTGATTCCCAGGATTGAATTATTTTTTAGATGTCCACAGTGTCAAAATCGAATACAGACCTTTTTTACGCATTTTGTCTGGGGCTTATTTTCGTTGTCATTGATCTAACGGTAATTATTTTGTTGACCGAACTGTTAATCCGATGGGCAATGATTGCGAATCCCCTGATTTCGGATTTGGTTCATATGATATTGTCGGCATGTATTGGAACGGGTGTCGGATGTCTAACTTTCTTTTTAATAGATAAGAAGCGCCTTATTCCGATGGGATATTCTTTTTTCCCGGTGTTTGCTGGAATTTGTTATCTATTTGTTTGGTTGAACGTTAATCCTGATTTAAAAGCCGTTGCTTATCGATTGGTGTCTCTTTACACGTTGATCCCAACTGCGGTTGGTATGGCGGTTTCCTGGGGATTTTATTGGAAATGGTTTCGGAACTGATCGCGCCGATCCATTTTCCCATCCACCCGACCGGATGAAGCGCGGTCGGCGGTTCGGGC
>JASBYO010000143.1 GCA_029983925.1 Flexilinea sp. | reverse complement strand
CAGAGCCGACGGCGTGGCACACATTAGAAATACGTTAACGTTGCCGAAAGCGGGACCATACTGATACGTCAGGAAGAGCCCGGATTCAAAATCAAAAACGGCGATCGGCCGCTACATTTCGGGTTTCGTTCTCCGTCGGCACGCTTCATTTTTCAATTTCGCGCTGATTTTACGCAGCGACTGTATCGCGTTAAACCCATATAGAACGACCGCGACCGCGACGCCCATCGACAGCGCGATCCCCAGCGTATTCAAACCGCGCGAAAGAAACAGCGCGATATCGCCTTCGACCGCATGCTTCATCGTATAGTACAATCCGGCCCCGGGAACAAACGGCAAAAATCCGACGACCAGATAAACCGTCATCGGGCATTTATCGACGACCGCCATAATCTCCGCATAGGTGGCGACGACCGTCATACAAAGAAATGTCAGCAATAACGGATTGATCCGATCCTCAAAAACCAGATACATCCCCCAGCCGATCGCGCTTCCGACCGCGGTCAGGAATAAGCGCCGCCCGCGGAGATTAAACAGAATCGCAAAGGCAAAGCATGCCGCGTAAGCGTACCCCATCCCTTTCAGAACGTTAATCATCTCCGTTCGCCTCTTTTTTCGAATTCTATATGAACCGCAGCAGCGCCAATCCAAACGCCGCGCCAATTGCCATCGCGATCGCGATCATTCCGGCTTCAACCAACGATAATATTCCCGCGATAAAGTCGCCGGATAAAATATCGCGGACGCCGTTCGTCATTAATACGCCGGGGACTTGAGGCATGAACGTACCGATAATGATCAGATCCATATTGACCCAAGGATAATAGCTTTTCGCAACCCCGGCCAGAAATGCCGAAAGTCCGGAGACGACGACGTTCCGTAAAAACGGGTGAACATGAAGCCGGGTCGCAATATAAACTAGGATCCATGCTAAAAATGAACAAACGGCGGAAAAAAGCCCGTCCCAGAACGTTCCGCCGTATAAAAGCGTAAACATACCGGCGACAAAAAAATAAGCGATCGCGTTTGCCCATTGCGGATAAATCGGCGTACGCAGAATTTCATTCAGCGCCTCGATCCCTTCCTCATACGGCGGTCTTTCTTTGACTAAGCGGCGACTAAGCGCGTTCAGGCGGGTAAACCGTTCCAAATTGGTCGCGCGCGTCATGATCCGCTTCAGGCGCGTAGCCGCCTGCCTGTCTTCTTTCGTGACCGTCACGACAATACAAGAGGAGATCGCGAAAACTTCCGGTTCGATCACCCCGTAAGCGACCAGCACGCGGCGCATCGAATCCTCAACCCGATTGATTTCCGCGCCGTTCGCTAACAGCATCGAGCCGAGCGATACCGCCAGGTGGAGCGCCTGATCCGATCCGTCAAAACCGGATTTCGCTTTGATTTCCTGAATCGGTACGCCGCAATTCGAACTCAACGGCGCCATGGAAATTACGCGGCTTGTCAGGTCGGTTTCTGATTGTTCGCTCGTCATCTTTCGCGAAATTTCCTATATTTTCCAATAAATCGCCGATTTCGGGAGGCGGACAGGATCCACGATCCCGCGCGTATCAATAATCACGGCCGAATCGCTCAAGACGTCGGCCTCCGCCAACGGATCGAACCCCGGCGCGATCGTATTTAAGATTAATAACGCGTCCGCGTTCCGGCATGCGTCTTCCAACGTTTTAACCTGATACGGGTAATTAGCCGAAACGTTCGGATCGAACGCTTTAACAAGGGCGCCGCGTCGAATCGCTTCCCGACAAATTTCAACAGCCGGACTGAGACGATCGTCGGGGGAATGATCCTTCATACCCAGACCTATGACGGCGATTCGCGAGCCGTTAAGATTTTTTCCGCCCGCGCTAAGGTACGCCGCCGTTTTTTCAACCAAAAATACCGGAATCGACGCGTTTTGCTCCCGCGCTAACGATAAGAGCGGAAGCGGTACCCGGACCTCGCGAGCCTTAGCGTTAAGATAATGAAACGCATTCGGAATACAGTATCCGCCAACGCCGGGACCGGGGGAAAGAAGCTGAACGCGCCGGTGCGTATTCGCTAATCGGATAACTTCGAACGTATCGATTCCCGCCGCTTCGGCGAAACGCGCGAATTCCTGGACGATTGCGATATTTGCGTCGCGCTGTAAATTTTCGAGGACTTTCGCGGTTTCGACCGCAATGATTGAATTTGAATGAACGATTTCCGCCGTACTGTTGATGCGAATAACCGCTTCTGCGAAGCGCGCCGCTTTCTCGTCGTTAGCGCCGATCAGCGTCGGCATCGTCACAAATTCATCAAACGCTTTCCCTTCAGCGATTCGTTCAGGAACATACGCGAGAAAAAATCCATCTCCGGCGCGAAGACCGGATAAGCGCTCAAGAATCGGCCGACAGTAAGTTTCCGTCATCCCCGGAACGACCGTGCTGCGAACCAGGACCAGAGAACCGGGTTGTAAATTTTCGCCGATCGCTGTGCAAGCGTTTTCGAAAGCCGTATAAATCGGATTCCCGTTTTCGTCGATCGGTAAGCCGACCGTCAGGATAATCACGTTCGAAGCGCGGATTGCCGCCGCCCCGTCAGTCGTGACCTGATACGTTCCGAGTTCGGTTTGCGCCTTGAGGATTTCGCGAATCGTCAGTTCTCCGACTTTCTCTGTCTGGTACGTTATTCCGCGACGAAGTTCGTCGACGATTTTTTCGTTCGAATCGACGCCGATAACTGAAACGCCGTTCATCGCAAAACTCAGCGATAACGGCAAACCGACGTAACCTTGACCGATAACGGTAATCTGCTTTACTTGATCCATGAAACTCTAATTTCCTTCTCAGGCAAAAATACGGCTGCCATTTAAAAACGGTAGCCGATTAATGGAACAATCATCTCATCCGCGGTTAACCCGCCATGGCGGGATTGAAGCCGGTCAGGCCGATAAGGCCACCAGAAATAAGACGCGCCATGCGCGATCGCGATAAATTCTCCGATCCGGTTTTCAACGTCCGGATGAAACGGACCGGGACCGAAAAATCCGTCGGCCAAGAACGTTTCCGACGGAACGAGCGTAAATTCCCCCGGCCAGTTCGCCTCGATCAGCCGTATGAATTCGTCAACTTTCCTGATTTTCGGATAAAAGTAAGTCAGTCGATTTTCGCCCGTCGGCCGAAGCGTCAACGTATCGAGAAATTCGGGACGGCGGTTCAGGTCCCGGTTAGGATCCGGCGTATTCGGAATATGCCCATGATCCGCCGTGACTAAAACGAGCGTTTTTCCGATTTTTTCCTTCTTTAACTGTGTAATCAGGCGGTGAAGACCGATCAGATATTGATCGACCGCCAGCCAGACGCGTTCGTCTGTCATACCTTTCTGATGATTATACGTATCGATATCATTGTAATAAACGAAATCCAGACTGCGCGTTTCCGCCGCAGCAACGATATTCTGCCGAACGGTCGTATACAGATCTGAGAAACTGCGGTAAGGGACGACGGTCGATCCGCGCATCTGGGCGCGCGTCAGGCAGCTTGTCGAAATTGCAATCGGTAAATAAGAGCGCGAGATAATCCCTTGACGGCTTAAAATTTCGCCCATCGTTTCAACCTCGAACATATCTTCCGCCGGCGTTCCCGCCATTTCGACCAGACCGGTCGATCGCATCAGCGTAACCGGCGAATACGCTAAATAGTTCACAACGAAACCGTACGATTTAAGAAACGTATCATATCCAATTAATCCATGCGCCCCGGCCGGGACCCCGGTCCAGATTGATGTCAACGCTGCCGCCGTTGAGGACGGGACGATACTCGTCAGCCGGGTCTCAACGCCTTCGTCGTTCGTTAAGAGAAAGAAAGGATTATCGGGGATCATGTCCCGCAGCCAGCGCAATTGCGTATCGCCGACGCCGTCGATCAGGACGATAACGACATGATCAAAATCAGACCCGAAAACGCCCGTTTCCTGAAGCGGCGGAAGCTGCTTTTCGCCCGGATCGGCGCCCAACCATGCGGCGACTGATGCGGCGATATTCGCAACGCTGCGGCCGTCATAACGCGGAAAAACAAATTCCGGGCGCAGGTACGCCGGTTCGTTGCGCGGTTGGGTTAAGTTTCGATAGGCTTGTTCGGATAAATCGATTTTCATGTCAGTCCAATCCAACTAGAGACCATTTTAATCGAATTTATCCGCTGACGCCAAAAAAAAGAGCGAGGAAGGAAGTGTAGGATTACTATAGATGCGTTACAGGTCTAAAAAGAAATAGCGAATAAAATCTCATTTATCCGAAAACCAAAACACGGATTACCAAATTATTGCGAAAGGAACAATATCCGTGAAGCGGCAACAAAATACAAGATAGCTGTCCGACTGTGCAACTGTGGAAGAAACGCTATAACGGCACGCAAAAACCACTGATAGATCAATCCCTCAAGCTAAAGAGCCATCCAAATCAGC
>JASBYO010000142.1 GCA_029983925.1 Flexilinea sp. | reverse complement strand
AAACCGATGAGGAAGAATAGTACTCGGCAGCGAACGGTCTTTCAGAGAGTTCTCGAAGGTGGAAAGAGAACAGACAAGCGCCGACGAATGGTCTTCTGAGGGCAAGTTGAACGGCGGCAGCGCTTAGTAGATCTTGACGGGAATCCGATCCGTTATCAAGCCGGACGCGCATGATGGTGCGCGAAGCGAGTGGACGTGAAAACGTCAAGTTGGGTGGTATCGCAGGAGTCGGCTCTTGTCCCATGGTCGGGACAGGGGTTTTTTCATTAAATAGCGGCTGCGCAGCGCTAAAAAGGCTCCGGAATTATTGACAGTCCCTTTCTGTCGGCCATCACGCACCCGAATCGAGTTATTCTTTTAAGACGGAGGAAATCTCATGAAACGGTTGGTTAATTTCGTTGTTGTTTGTATGGTCGTTTTGGCGGTATTCGCCGCTCCGACGGTCGCGGCCGCCGCGCAGGAAATGCATAAAGTTCAAATCGGTATCCTGCAATTTGCACCGCACGCCAGTTTGGATAATTGTTATGAAGGGATTCTCGAAGGTTTAAGCAAGAAGGGTTTCGTTGACGGAGAGACGGCCACGATCGATTTCGTCAACGGTATGGGCGAAATTGAGACGAATAATCTCGCCGCGGCGGGTTTCGTATCCAAGAAATACGACATGATTATCGCGATCGCGACGCCGTCGGCCGTCGCTGCGTACGCGGCCGCCCGCGACGCCGGGATCCCGGTCGTCTTTTCGGCGGTTTCCGATCCGGTTGCGGCGGGACTGGTTAAGGCGTTGGATTTCCCGGATACCGGCGCGACCGGAACGAGCGACGCGCTGAATTTCGAAGGTCAGCTTAAGATGATCCGCGCGTTTGTCCCGGAAGCGAAAACGATCGGCGTTCTGTATACGACGAGCGAGGCCAACTCCGTTTCGCAGCTGGAAAAACTGACGGAATTGGCGAAAGATTTCGATTTCGAAGTGAAGGCGGTCGGAATTACCGACGCGTCCGAAGTCGCGCTCGGCGCGGCGCAGCTGGTTGCGGAAAAAGTTGACGTTATGAACAACCTGACCGACAACAATGTTGTTAATAACTTTTCCGTCGTGACCAACGCGACCGATCCGGCCGGAATCCCGATTTTCGGCTCTGAAATTGAACAAGTCGCGCAGTACGGCTGCGTCGCCGCCGAATCGCTCGACTACGTCGCGCTCGGCGTTACGACAGGCGAGATGGCGGGCGATATTCTCAAGGGAGAGCCTGTCGAGACGATGCCGGTGGTTATCGTCAAGGATTCGAAACCCGTATATAATGCCGACGTGATGGCGAAATTCGGGATCGCGCTGCCGAGCGAATACGCGGAAGCGGCCGACGTAGCGGGTGCTCGGTAAGAGCGTTTTTCGCGAAGCGCGCGAATCGTCCCGACAGGAGGCGGCCCGCGCAACGGCGCGGGACGCGTAACTTCTGAATAGATCGAGAAGTTCGCTTCGTTTGGTTCGGATCGGGTTCGAAAGATAGAAAAAGGGCGTTTTATTGAAACGCCGCAGAGGAAACGGCGGTACATGGGAATTGCTTTGAGTTTGACCGAAAACGTTTTACGCGAAGGGTTCGTTTACGCCCTGATGGCGATCGGGGTCTTTATTACGTATAAGATTCTCGATTTTCCCGATTTGTCGGTTGACGGGACGTTCCCGTTGGGCGGCGTGATCGCCGCGGCGTTGATCAACGCGGGCGCCGATCCGTGGCTGACGCTGCTGATCGCTTTCGCCGGCGGGGCGGCGGCCGGCGCGGTAACCGGATTGCTGCATGTCAGGCTGCGCATAACCAACCTGCTTTCCGGGATTCTGGTCATGACCGCGCTCTGGTCGGTCAATCTGATCGTCGCGGGCGGGAAAGCGGTCGTCCAGTTTTTCAACCGTCCGACAATCTTCTCGACCGGGTTCGGCGCGCTCGTTTCCGCCTCGTTCTACGCGCAGCGTAAGCTGATCGTCGCGTTCGTTCTGGTCATGGCGCTGAAGCTGATCGTCGATTTGTTTCTGACGACGCGCCACGGGCTGCTGTTGCGCGCCTGCGGGAACAATGCGCAATTCGTCGTCAATCTCGGCAAGGATCCGGGAACGGTCAAGATTGTCGGTCTGATGATCGGGAACGGCTGCGCCGCGCTGGCGGGCTGCGTCCTGGCTCAGATCAGTGAAAACGCCGACGTCAACGCGGGAAAGGGCATGGTCGTTATGGCGCTGGCGGCGGTCATTATCGGGACGAGTCTTTTCGAGCGCTTCGGTAAGTTTAAGGGGACGACGATGGCGATTTTCGGGGCGATTTTATATAAAGCCGCGCTGCAGATTGCGCTTTCGTTGGGGCTGCCGCCGAATTATCTGAAGCTGCTGATGGCGGCGGTGCTGACGCTGGCGCTGGTTTCGAAAGAATTCGGCGCGAACGAACGCTATGTAACCGGGAAAGAGGTGACGGATGAAGCTTGACGCCGCTGTCGGAACTGCGCCGCTCGTTTCGCTCGAGCATATTTATAAACGTTTCAATCCGCGCTCGGTCAACGAGACGGTCCTGTTTCAGGATTTCAACTTCAGGATTTATCCCGGTCAGTTCGTTTCGATCGTCGGGTCGAACGGAAGCGGTAAGACGACGCTGCTGAACCTGATCTGCGGATCGGTTATCGAGGACAGCGGCAATATTCTTATCGAAGGACGGAAGATCAACGGGGACCCGGAATATCTCCGCGCGGCGCGGATCGGGCGCGTTTTCCAGGACCCGTCGAAGGGGACCTGCGCCGACCTGAGCATTCTTGAAAATATGGCGCTGGCGGACCGCAAGGGCAAGACGTTCGGTCTTTTCCCGGGGATCAACCGTAAACGGATCGACGATTACCGCGCGATGCTGGAGCAGCTGCGCCTGGGCCTGGAGGATAAGATTCATATCCCGGTCGGGAGCCTCTCCGGCGGTCAGCGGCAGGCGCTGGCGATGCTGATCGCGACGATGACGCCGATCGACCTGCTGGTGCTGGACGAGCATACGGCGGCGCTCGATCCGAAGTCGTCCGATACGGTCATGGAACTGACCGATCAGGTCGTGCGTTCGAAAGGACTGACGTCGATCATGGTGACGCACAACCTGCGCTACGCGGTCGAGTACGGGAACCGTCTGGTGATGATGCACGAGGGGCGGGCGATTATCGACGCCGCCGGCGACGCGAAAGCCGGGTATGCGATTCCCGACCTGTTGAAAATCTTTAATGAAATTTCGATTGAGTGCGGGAACTGATCGAAGATAAAAGGTTATTTATTCAACCGCGCAGTTGAAACGAAACGCCCATCCGGCGAACGGTCGGACGGGGCGTTTTTTTGATAAAAATAGATCAAATCTCCGGCTGCGGCATTGATAAATAGCCTCTGCTGATTTTTATAGATTTAAGGATTGAGTTTTTTTACTTTGAGAATCTTCTTGATTATTTAGCAATATAGCTATATAGTTAATAACACAATTTATTCGTAAGCATGAGCCTTGATGTTCTCCTCAATTCGGAAATGGTGTTGAATCTGTACTTGTTCGTATAACATAGAAGAAGAGAATGGAAATTTATAATGATTCAGATAACGACAGATATACCGCGTTCGCGAATCCATGCCGAAGGAAAATTATCGGATTATTAAAATGGCAGGGCTTAAGCGTAAGCGAGATTTCGAGTTTTTTCGATATTTCGCAGCCTTCGATTTCCCGCCATTTGGAAATTTTGCGCAATGCCAAAATCGTGATCGGCCGACGCCGCGGCAACCAGATTATTTATTTCCTGAATCTGACCGTTATGGAGGAAATCCGATTCGAGCTGTTGGATTTATTTTCGACCGGAGGAGAGGCTCATGAGCCCGTTTGATGCTTTGAGACGACTGCGTATTTTCGCGCTGTGGCGCGTGATCAGCGGACTGTCGCTGCTGACGCTGATTCTTTCGGTGGTTATTCCGAATAAAATGATTGCGCTGATCGTTGTGGTCAGCTGCGTCCTGATCGCGGTTTTCCTCTTCTACGTAAATTTAGACAGATTGACAAACCTTGCCCGGCGATTCGAGTTTGCAGTCGTTCAAGTTCATTACAATCTTTAATACGCTGCTCGTTCTTTTCGGCGTGCTGATCGTCGTACTGTCCGAAACAGGGTCTTTGGTTTTGACCGAGCGCGGCGAAAAATGGTTCGCCAGCGGCGCGATATCGTTGGTCATGCTCGTTTTGGGAAATATCGCGCCGAAGATTCCGTTTAACCGTCATACAGGATTGCGCTTGCCTTGGACCGTGACGAATGAGCTCGCTTGGATCGTCGCGCATCGACTTTTAAGGTATCTTTCGCTTCCGCTGGCGGTCATTTATTTTTCGGGGATCCTGGCCGGGGTCGATTTCAGGCTGCTCTCGATCGCGGTCTTTTTCTTCTGGATCGGGATTCCCGGGGATTTTTTCGCTGCCGGCCGTCCGGCGTCCGTAGCCGAATACTGCCGCATTGCTCGGAA
>JASBYO010000141.1 GCA_029983925.1 Flexilinea sp. | reverse complement strand
CCTTAAAATTATATACCGGGCGAATCCGCTTCACCACCTCTACCGCCGCGCCGATCTGCGCCAAGATCGCGTTCATCGGCTTATACGCCATCGGGGCCTCGTCAAGCGTCGCTTTTGAGACGCAGGTTGTAAAAACGTCTTTCATCGCGTCCTGATACGCCGCCATCGACAGCTGCGCCTGCGCCGCTTTCCGGCTCAGCAGCCGCCCTGCGCCATGCGGCGCGGACGAATTCCAATCCGGGTTTCCTTTTCCGACGCAAACCAAACTCCCGTCGCGCATATTCATCGGAATCAGCAGCCGCTCGCCCGCTTTCGCCGATACCGCTCCTTTGCGCAGCATCATCTCATCCGTGTCGATATAGTTATGAATCGTCGTGAAACGATCCGTAATCGTCCAGCCCATCGCGCGTACCAGCGTCTTTACCATCGCCTCGCGGTTCAGGACCGCGTATTTCTGCACGATGCGCATGTCGTGGAGATAATCCTCAAAAAGTCCGCCCGAAAGATAAGTCAGGTCTTTCGGAAGCGGCGTTTCGGGCCTTGCACCGCTTTCCTCTTTACGCTGTTTGACCGCCAGTCTCTGATAATGCTCGGCAACCTGTTTCCCGAGGTTGCGGCTCCCCGAATGGACGACGAGGTAAAGCCGGTCCGTATCGTCCCGACCCATTTCGATAAAATGGTTCCCGCCGCCGAGCGTCCCGATACTGAGCCGCGCGCGATCGAGCGACACCGCCGAAACGCAGCGCAGTTCTTTCAGGTCGATCTCGCCGTTCAACGCGTGTTCTTTTTTACGGATATTGAATCCCGACGGGATCCCGCGCCGAATCTCCCGATCGAGCTGGGTAAAATTGACGCTCCGCTCCGCGATCTCGACCGTCTCCATCCCGCAACCGATATCGACCCCAACCATACCGGGAACGATCTTATCATGAATCGTCATCGTCGTCCCGATCGTACAGCCCATGCCGGCATGAACGTCCGGCATAATGCGGATTTTGCTGTCGGCGAATTCAATCCGATCGCAAACCGCTTTGATTTGTTCTTCTGCGCCCGCTTCCAACTCATCGCAGAAACAGAGCGCGCGGTTTTCTTTTCCGATAACTTCAATCATGTTCAAACTCCCAACGCTTTAACGGTTTCAATAAAAAAGCGTTCCGCGGGAACGGAACGCTTTTCGCTTCAGTCAAACGTCGTCACATGACGTCCGGCGTCTCAATTCCCAACACGGATAAACAATTCACGATCGCCTGCCGCGCCGCGGCGGTCAATCTTACGCGAAAATCACGGACGGTCGGTTCAGCTTTCATGACCGGGCAAACGCGGTAAAACTCGTTAAACGTCTTAGCTAAATCGAACGCCAGCGTCGCGACGTACAGCGGTTTCATCTCCTTCGCCGAACGGAGGATCTCTTTCGGAACGCGCGTCATCAGATCGATCAGCTCCGTTTCAACTCCGGTCAGTTCATACGTCAGCGCAACGTTCTCCGGCAGCGGCGCGCCGGTCCGCTTCAAAATACTGTTGGCGCGAACGGCGGCGTATTGAATATACGGCGCGGCCTGACCGTTAAAATCGAGCGCCGACGCCCAGTCGAACGTCACGATCTTCGTATTATCGCGCGAAATCATCGAATATTTCAGCGCGCCTAACGCGACCAACTCGGCTACGCGCAACTTTTCGTCTTCGCGCAAATCGGCGTTCTTCTCCCGGACGATTTCGAGCGCGCGCGCTTTCGCTTCCGCCAGGAGATCGTTTAAAAAGACGACCGTTCCGTCCCGCGACGACATCGTCACGTTCCCGGGCAGGTTGACGATTTCATACGATAAATGATAACAGTCCTTCGTCCACGCGTACCCCATCAGCTCAAGCGTCTTAAAAATCTGCGTCATGTACAACGACTGGCGCACGTCGATCACATACACGGACCGATCGAGCTTGAATTCGTCGAACTTCTGAATCGCCAGCGCCAGATCTTTCGTCGCGTATAGAGACGTCCCGTCGGACCGCAGCACGACGAGGACGCGGTACTTATCCTTCGTTCCGTATTTCTCGTCAAGCTTAACGGCGACCGCGTTTTCAGGCCGTTCGTCGTCCGCGATCCCCTTCGCAATCAGCTCGTCAACGACGACTTTTCCGGAATCCTCGACGTCGCTCTCGAAATAATAATGATCGAAACGGACGCCCAGCGTCTTAAAAATTTCTTCGAACCCGTCGATACTCCACTGGCGCGTCTCTTTCCAAAGCGCGACGATTTCCGGATCGCGGCGGTCCCAGCGCGCGAACAGCTCGCGAATTTCGCTTTCCGCGCCCGCTTCGCTTTCGGCGCGCTGCGACGCTTCCGTATATAAGTCGCCCATCCAGCGGGTAATGTCGCCCGTCGGCTGCTCGCCGGAATGGTACTTCATATAACACCACATCCACTTGATCACATGCAGCCCGATATCGCCCAGATACGTCGTGCGGATAACGTCGTCGCCGCCGGCGTCGATCAAATTGCAGACGACGTTGCCCAGGATAACGTTGCGTAAATGCCCGACATGGAACGACTTATGCGTATTCGGCTGTGCGAATTCGACCATCGTCCGTTTTCCCGTCCGCGGCGCGCGTCCGAACGACGCGCCTTCTTCGAGAACAATATCGATCGTTCGGCGCGCATATTCTTTCGAAGAAAAATAGACGTTCAAGTAACCGCGTACCGCTTCGGCCCTTTCGAAACTGTCCGGCAGCGCGATATCGGCCGCAATCCGTTCGGCGAGTTCCTGCGCTTTCTGCGCAATGTTGACCTTTTCGCCGCGCGCTTTCGCTTCGTTCGCGACGACCTGGAAGAAAGACATCGCCAAGCCCCAGCTTCCGCTAAACGGAATCCAGGACCACTGAATCGCGTCGATCGGATATCCCGCCTGAGCGCTGATCGTTTGAACCTGTTCCGCTAATTCTCGTTGTTCGTTTTCAAACATGTCTACCTTGACTCCTCGCAAACCGCGGACAAAGCGTCCGAAAAATTCAATCAAAAAGGGCTGAATATACTTGCCGTATCCAGCCCTCTTCAATGCGGCTCGGTACCCGCTCCGAAAAAATCGGAGGATCCCAAGAACTACGCTTTCGCAGCTAACTTTTTAACCAGTCGGCTCTTCTTGCGGGCGGCGTTGTTCTTGTGCAGAACGCCCTTCTGAACGGCTCGATCCAACGCGCGGATCGCGTTGAAAACCAGCTCGTCAGCGTTCTCGCTCGATTGCGCTACCGCCGTACGGGCTTTCGCCAGCGCCGAACGCATCGGACCGCGGACTAATCGGTTTCGCAGCCGTCGGGCTTCATTCTGCTTATTTCGCTTTTTCTGTGACTTAATATTAGCCATTGTACCTTTTTTTCTCCCAAGTTTCTGGAACGTTGCGCCTGACCGCGCGCCGAGCCTTTCTATGACTTTCTTTCAGGCGGCGGAAACGCTTTGAGGGTTACCCGGAACTTTAGAACGAACTGATTATCACCGAAATCCGCCGAATTGTCAACAGTAACCGGGCCGGGCTGATGACATAAAGACGATGAAAATTCCCATACGCGGAGCGGAATCCAATCGATCCTGAAACCGATTGAACCGCTTCCGCAAGAGCAGCGTACGTCCCGTCAGATAAGATAATAACTCGTCAAGATACGGCGTTGATTCGCAAATTTTTACGTTTCCCATTTGAAAGTATATTTACTTAAAATCAGAAATATGATTCCGAAAACAAGCAGCAGAACAATCGCGTTCGCGTTTTCTTTTATCGATCCGCCGTTCCAAATCGACTTCATTGCTGAAACCGTATAGGTCAAAGGCAAAAATTTCGCAATTTCCCGAACCGCGGCCGGTAATATTTCATAAGGCACCGTCGCGCCCGATAAAAAAAGCATAGGAAAAAACGTAAGGTAGGCAATCGAACTCGCGGCTTTCATATTTGGGGCAAAACCGCCGATAAAAAAACCTACAGAGAAAATACAAAATACAGAAATTAGAAAAACGAAAAGACATTCGAGCAAATTCGCTGTCAATCGTATCGAATATATGAGTTTACCGAATAAAACAAGGATAAGCATACCGACAATTGTCATCGTCGCATTAATAACGAATTGAGCTAAAATGACATATGATGGACTTGAAGTTGTCGCTTTATATCTTTTAAAAATACCTTTTTCCCGATACTCGCAAAGCGTAAACGGTATGTTCATTAAACCGGTCACAGCAATTACAATACCGGAATAAGCGGGAATAAACATATCGACTGAACCCGAACCGCCATATAAATCATTCGGTTCGTTTCCGTAGATGTTTCCAAAAATCAACAACATCATTGTCGGAAAGATCAGCAGGAAAAATGCAGTCACATAGTTTCTGCGGAACATAACAAATTCAAACCTGAAAAAACCTATTAACGCTTTTTTCTTCATCTCCGATCACCCTTTGATCAAAAATCGTTCAATTTTAAAAATACGTCATCGAGGTTTTTCGCGCCATAATTTTCAATAACTTCTTCCGGCGTTCCGATATAAATCATCTTGCCAGACTTCATTAAAG
>JASBYO010000140.1 GCA_029983925.1 Flexilinea sp. | reverse complement strand
AATTCAAGTTTACCCGATCGAAACGAACCACGGCCGAAAATCGTATTAATTATAAGTATCTTTTTTTAAGGAGGCGTCCAGCGTTCTTTTCGCTATCGGAAAGCTGAACAACGCGGCAGATAGGAATTTCGGAGGGCAAACATGATCGGCATATATTTAAGCGGAACCGGAAACACAAAACATTGCATCGAAAAGCTGACAAGTTTATTAGACGAAACCGCGCAAGCAGTTCCTATCGAAAAAAAGAGCATAACGAATTTACTATCGCAACATGATTTTATCCTTTTTGGCTATCCCGTCCAATTTTCAAACGCTCCCATGATGGTAAGAGATTTTATAAAAAAACATGCAGATCTTTGGAAAAACAAAAAAGTGCTTTGCGTTGCCACGATGGGCCTTTTCAGCGGAGACGGCGCGGGCTGCTCCGCGCGATTATTAAAAAGGTATGGCGCGGAAGTCGTCGGCGGGCTGCATTTGCGCATGCCCGATTCCGTGTGCGATGTGAAATTGCTAAAAAAACCGCTCGAAAAAAATCGGGAGATTATTCAAGCGGCGGATAAAAAAATTGAAAACTGGGCGGAGAATATTAAGCATGGCAAATATCCAAAAGACGGTTTATTATTTCATCATCAAATAGCGGGGTTTATCTTTCAGCGTTTCTGGTTTCATAGCAAGACAAAGGATTATTCCGGAAATTTAAAAATAAATAATTCCTGTATCGGCTGCGGAAGCTGCGCTCTGGTTTGTCCGACGGGAAACATTACGATGAATCAAAACAGGGCGACAGCGGGAAATCGCTGCACCATGTGCTATCGCTGCATCAGCGTTTGTCCGAAACAATCGATAACGTTATTGGGAGAGCGCGTAATTGAGCAATGCCGTTTTGAGAAATATATAAAAAATGAACCAAAAAATTTCAGTAGCGAAACGTAAAAAACCGCGCGGCGCCGTAAAAACAAATAATAATGATATAAATTAACGAGAGGCTCATTATCATAAAAAAAATATCGGTTGGCCATTGACTCACAAAATAAGTAAAATTAAAGCAGGTGGACCGAATGAGATTAACACGCGAACGCTTGCTGAATCTGACGAATTCATATCTGACAAAAATTATCCGCAAGGACCCGAACGTCGTTTGCATCTATCTGACCGGGTCGATGCTGCAGGAAGATCCGTTTATCAACGGTACGACCGACGTCGACCTCGTCATCGTTCATAACCACGCGAGAGATATACCGCGACAAATCGTTCCCGTTACCGAAGAAGCGACGCTCGATATCCAATTTTTTCAACAGGCATACTATACGCCGCAGCGAAAAATCCGTCTTGACCCTTGGGTCGGGCCGGCGCTTTGTTTTGATCCTCATCTTTTGTATGGAAAAGGCCACTGGTTCGAATTCACGCAGGCAGCGATCGAAGCCGGTTTTTTCCGTCCGGAGAACGTTTTAGTCCGTTCGCGCGCATTCTTCGCACGGGCATACGAAAGCTACCGAGAGCTGACGACGAATCGGTCCATAACGCCGGCGCGTTATTTATTAAATTACTTGCGTACGATTGAAAACATCTGCAATTCGGTCGCGTCGCTCAGCGCGCATCCGTTAACCGATCGCCGGATCATTAAAGATTTTAAAGGCGTCAGCGAAGCCGTCGCGCTGGAAAATCTCGTTCCGCTCCTGAACGAGCTCTTCATCAGCGAAAACGACCTGCATCCCTATTACGACTACTTCGCGAAATCCTGGGCTTACTATCTCGAACAGTTCGGAAAGAGCGACCTGGCCAAACAGCTCCCGAAATATCACGCTTTCCGCTTCAAATATTACGCCGACGCCGTTGAACACTATTGGGAAGATCATATCCTATCGGCGCTGTGGATCATGATCAAAACCTGGAGCGTCGTGGTGGAGTGGTGCGGGCTGCACGGCAATCAGCATTTCGATTCCTTTTTAAACGCGGTCCAGATCGGACCGAATTTCGCCGCCGAACGGGAAAATCAGCTGCGCGCTTTTCTTGATCAGGCAGACGAAGGAATTGAAAAATGGGGAAGCGAAAACGGCTTCACGGCGCAGGAATCCGACTTCATCCAATAACGAGCTTCAGCAAAACGATTACACAATTATAAAAATTTAACTTTTTCTACTTGAAACTCTTACAATAAATATTGTATGCTTATATAAAAGAGGCGTCCGATCAACAACAGGAGTCTGCCATGATTAAATTTAAGCGTATTTTTTTCCGGTGATCTTGCTCTTATTCATCGCTGGAAACTGTTTCGCACAGAATGATGTCTCAACGAATGACGACATGTCTCTGATAGAAGAAGTTTCTTCCGAAGATTGGGTCGACGTTTCGACCCGTGCAACCTGTCCGGCGCAACATTTACCGCCGTCTTCTCTTTATACTTGCGAGATGAGTTCTCATCTATACCAAAACACAAGGGTTACGTTACATACTCCGGGTGTCTTTGTACTTACCGAGCGGGCAATACGTTGTATGTCGGATTCAAACTTACGTCGCATCCAAGTTTTCACGCTCAGGCTTTAGTCAGGCCCAAACCATGGGGTGCGCCCGTTGCAGACGGACCTCAAGTTACTAACGGTTATTCTTATACATCTTACACTACCAGCAACGTATGGAATTATTTCGGAGCTTGGGACGCGCCTTATCAAGGGAACTAATAAATTTCGGTAAGATGTGATCTTAATTAAAATTCAATCGGACGCTTCTTATTAGTTAAATATGAGGATAAATATGAAAAAGAACATTTGTAAATTGTTATTTTTATCAATTTTTCAAATTTCCTGTTTTTTTATGATGATCGCGGCGAACCCTTATCCGGATCAGACCGAAAGCCGGATCGACGCGATCGACCGCTTCGACATGAAACTGAGCGACTTGACGATCGACGCGGACCGGATTCGCTTCGTATTGAATTTATCCGGGAACGGGAACGAATCCGACGCCGGCTGTTCGGAAGTTTACCGCGACGGCGTCCGTGAAGACGAATCCGGGGATAACCGCCTCTGCCGGACGGTTCGGCAGGAGTTTTCGTTCTTCAACGGCGTGATCCCGGAAGACGCGGCGGTTATCAAGACGACGTTCATCTTCAACGACGACAATTTTTTCCAAATTCATCCGCCGAAAATGTTTCAGGGACCGCCGGCGCCCTATTGGACCAAAGGCGGGTTTAAATGGAACGTCAGCTTTTACAATCCGGACGAAATCGAAATTTTAAACGATACGGAAGAAGCCACGGAATATATCGTTCGCGGCTACCCGACGAAAGAAAACTTCGGAATCTATCTCTCGTCTATTCGCTGGGGGATCAATCAATTCGCGTTCGCGGTAACCTACCGGATGGATTATTTTCATCCAAACCTCGCTTATCCGCCGATCCGATCCGCCTCGGACGATTTCAGCCGAGATTTATCCGGCTTCCCGATCGTCGACGGGAAGTTCGGAGCGGAAGGAGCGCCGACAATCGCGCAGCTGATCGAGGAAGGAGCGATAGAAACGATTCCCGATGATCCGGTATTGGACCGCAAAGCCGTTTACGCGTATAACGATCCATTATTCGGAAACGGCTCCGGGTACAACGAAACGTTACAAGAGCCCATCCGGGTCGATTTCGTTCTGTCCGCCCCAACCGTCATGATCACGTACCGGACGAAACAAGGCGGGATTGGGAACTGGGTCGGTAAAATCGATAATCTTTACAGGATCCAATACGCCAGCGTTTTGAAATAGCGATATTGGAAAAGAAGGATTCAGTTTCGCTTTTCCGGACGGTAAGAAATGAAAAATCTATCCGGCAATCCACAGGTTATAACTCTCGGACAGCAGTGGATAGATTCGTTTAAGTAGATAAAAACGGACGCGGAACCGGATAATCGATTTATGCCGTTGAAAAAGGCGGATGGGCTTGGATAACTTTTCTTTAAGATTCGCGCAAATTCCGCTTGAGAAAGAAAAATATCCGACTTATCCACGTTATCGACAGTCCTTAAGAAGAAAGACTGAAGTTCCTTTTTTTTTATTGGCGAGGATTGTTTTTTCTTTTATA
The DNA here is from genome assembly GCA_029983925.1 of Flexilinea sp. GTDB lineage: Bacteria > Chloroflexota > Anaerolineae > Anaerolineales > Anaerolineaceae > Flexilinea. The sequence continues at coordinate 501 of JASBYO010000140.1, read as the reverse complement.
TTCAGCGCAAAGCGAAATCCATAAAAAAAGACCTCCCTGTTCGGGAGGTCAAAGGAATTCGTTAGCGGATTATTCCTGTACCGGAGCGGCGACAGGACAAACTTCAGCGCAGTTTCCGCAGTCAATGCATTTTTCCGGATCGATGACGTAAATATCGCCTTCGCTAATCGCTTCGGTCGGACATTCGGCAGCGCAAGCGCCGCAAGCAATACAGGTATCTGAAATTTTATATGCCATTTTAATCTCCCTCAAATCATAAATCGATACGCTGTCAGCGATTTCCCTTCACTGGCAACCTTATTTTAACACAAAATCAAATAAGTTAGTCATAGAACAAAAAATCTATTTATTCTTCAATGATTTGAACGGATTCTATTTTTCCCGCTTTGGTATTATAGCGGGGATCGCGTTCGGGTATCTTAAGAACGACATCCATTCCTTCGGTAACTTCGCCGAAAACGGCATGTTTATGATCCAGCCAGGGCGTCGGCGCAAAAGTGA
>JASBYO010000139.1 GCA_029983925.1 Flexilinea sp. | reverse complement strand
GGATCCGTCAGCTTCAAAACAAAACCGGGATTTTTCCAGTATTGCTGTTTCTCAGTTTGGATTGGGGGTTTACATGCTGCTGAACATGATTCCTTACGTTGCCGAAAAGACGGCTCCGTTCTGGATTTTACTCGGCTTCGGCAGTTTGCTGATCGTTGTTGGCATAGCTTTCTTTACGTACGGAATCGGCGGCATGAAGAAGATTAAGGCGCTGAAAGCGGAAAGAAAGATTCGCGAATAGCGCCCGCGCGCGCTTACGGTTAAAAACGGGCCGACGCCGGAAATATCGTACTCCGGCGTCGGGTTTTATTTTATCCGCGCTTTTCGTTTTTTTTGTCCGCGGTTCAGCGCGATACCGATGTCTTCAGAATTTTTCCGCTCGCGTCGGCGACGACGCGGAGGCGGCTCGTCAGCTTCGCGCCGTCCTCGGTTTTGAAGGTCGACTCGTAGACGAGTAAATACGTTCCGTCGGTGCGCTCGGAGACGCGGGGCCGCGTGTGAGCGTATTGCGGGAATTCGGGCGCGAGCGCTTTCGTAACCAGACGGATGATTTTTTCTTGCGGATCGTCGTTGCTAAACCAGCCCATGAGCTTTCCTTTCCGTCTTATCTTTTCGGTTCTTATAACTTGCGCCGGATAAAGGTCGGGACGTCCAGGTCGCGCCGCGTATCGATCATCGCGTCGGCGAGCGAGTCGGCTTCCGGCCCCTTCGTGTCGGCTTTCAGATCGAGCGGGGAAAGGAGGCTGGAAAACGCCGCGTCGGCTTCCGGGGAAATATCGCTGATTTTCGCGCTTTCCGTTTTTGAAACGGAGACCATTCCGGACGTTTGGTAAGAAAAGGCCGGCGTCGTTTCGTTTTCTTTTTTCGGCGCGATAACGACTTCGCGGTTTCGGATCGATTCCGTCTCGATCTTCCGCGCCGGCGCCGGTTTAACTTCTTTCGGCGGCTCTTTTTCGCACGGCTCGAAACGCGTTTCGAGCGGCGTTGAGGCGATCCCGGTCAGGATCAGGATCAATTCGACGCTGTCGTCGGCAATCGCCGGATCGATAATCTGACCCGGAATTAAATCGGCGCGATAATTCGTCAGCTTCTGAAGATAATTCATTCCGTCGACGATTTCGCCGAAGCCGAGGTTTTCCGATCCGGTAAAGTTAGCGATAATCCCGGTCGCGTTTTCGATCGGAATCCGTTCCAGGAGCGGGTGATTGAGCGCTTGCTGGAGCGCTTGGGAAACGCGGTCTGGGCCGCTTCCGCGCCCGATCGAGAGGATCGAGCCGCGTCCGTTGAGGAGCATCGAGCGGATATGCGCGAAGTCAACGTTGATAACGCCGACGCCGTTGAGAAGATGGGTCATGCCCTGAATCCCCTGGCGCAGGACGTCGTCGGCTAATTCGAACGTCTCTTTGAGCGTCATCGATTTCGGGCTGATTTTGAGAAGCTGATCGTTCGGGATCGCGATCATGGTATCCGAATATGCGGCTAATTTGTTGAGCGCGCTGTTAGCGTTTTCGATCCGGCGTCCGGCTTCGAAAGAGAACGGCGTGCTGACGACGGAAATCGTGATCGCGCCTTCTTCACGCGCGATTTCGGCCGCGACCGGAATCGCGCCGGATCCCGTTCCGCCGCCCATCCCGGCGGTCAGGAAGACGATATCCGCGCCGCTTAAGACTTTCCGTAACGCGGGAACGCTTTCCCGCGCCGCGATTTCGCCGTTAATCGGATTTCCCCCGGCGCCTTTCCCCATCGAGCTTTCAGGTCCGAGAAGAACCTGCTGTGCGCCGCGGCAGCTTTGCAGCGCTTGATAATCGGTATTCGCGACGATAAATTCAACGTCTGAAAAGCCTTTGCTGATCATGCGCATGACGGCGTTTCCGCCGCCGCCGCCTAAACCGATCACTTTAATGACCGGCTTTCGGTATTGAATATCGATCTTAGGTTGATTTAAATTTTCCATCGCGAACCTCTACCTTTCATGATTCGCAACCGAAAGCGTCTTGATTGAGCATTGGTTGCGCTGCAGTAAGTTGATAATATTACTCGGATATAAAGACTGGTCGTCCAATAAGATAACGTTTCGGTGACCGATCGCGTCGTTCAAGTTTCTTCCGACGCGAACGTTCGTTGACTTGACGAAAACGTCGATCATGTGCGACTGAGCGGCGTCCAACTCTTCGTCGAAATCGGGAATCAGGAAATAACCCTCGCTTCCGATTTTACCGCGAACCGCTGCGATCAGGCGGCGAATTGCGGCGATCAATAGCCGGATCAGTTGCGGTACGAGCGCTTCGTCGGCGCTGAACAGGGACGGGAAAAGACGGTGCAAGAGGACGGCGGCGCCGTGATCGAGTTCTTCGCCGATCGTTTTCGCCGAACGGATCGTTTTCCCGGCGGGCGGTTCGGATAACGCGAAACCTTCTTTGAGCCCTTTTTTGATCGTTGTCAGAATACTTTTCGACGGAACGATCTTGTCCGCCAGGCTTAATCCGGCCGACAGTTCGCTCGGAAGTTTATAGAAGTTGGCCGCGATTACGTAAGCGGGAATTTGATCCGCCTCGTTCGCCGCCGTATGCGGTTCCTGGATGAGGCGTAGAAGCTCCGTTTGCAGTTTCTTGGACTGAGCTGGGATCAGGTCGAAAGGGCCGGAATTCGGGGTCCAACGGCCGACTTCCGTCAGGATCATCGGAATCGGACGCCCTAAAACGGATTTTGCCACAGCGTTGTACCATTCGAAAATACGAAAGCCGCGCTGATCCTGTCCCGCGTCGTTCTTCAGGATTCGCTCGTCGTCGAGCGCTGGACCGCCCTTTCCCCAATCGAGGGGGTGTTCATGGAATCCGGCGTCGGCCGAAAGAAAAAGATTCGAGATCAGAGCGTTCCCCTCGGTTTTCATCAATTTCAGCGCTTCGGAAAGAAAAGCTAAATCGGGGTAATCGCCGCCGGGCGCGAGCGTCGGGAAGACGGGGATGATTTTCGCTTCGACGCAGATTTTCGCGTACGATCGGAAGATTTCGACGAAACGCTTGACAGGGTTTGTCTTGACCCAGTCGGCCGCGTTCCATGACGATTTCAGATTCGGTGCTTTGAAAAATTGGACGAGATGAACGCCTAAGCTTTGATAATAGACGACGCGTTCGCGAAATATATCCGTCGGCGGTAAATTTCGAAGCGAATAATCGACCCGGATAATGGGTTCAATCCCGGCCTCGACGACGCGGCGGAGGAAGTTTTCGGGGATTTCGGCGCTTTCGCGGATCGGAAGGACGAGCCAGCGCGTTCCCGCCGCCGTCAGCTTCGGTATCCAAAACGCCTGACTGGCTTCGTCATAATGATCAAGGTCATCATAATACTGGAAGCCCAGCCGGTTGATTTTCGCGTAAATACGGTTGTTTGCCATGATTAAAAAGCCACCCCTTTTTATCGTGTCAAATGAAAAAGTGCAATGTTTGTGCCAAGTTTTCAGGCTGTCCGATCCCCGATTCGGGGTTAAAATAGATCAGGATAGAAGCTTTCGATCTGGAGAAGGAATTAGCGATGAAAAAAGCGAAAATTTGTATTGCGGGTTCTTCAAATATGGATTTGGTAACGACCGTCGCGCGGATGCCGCTTCCCGGCGAAACGATTATGGGCAGCGGGTTCAAGACGGTTTTCGGGGGAAAAGGAGCGAATCAGGCGATCGTTGCCGCGAAGCTGGGCGCGGATGTCGCCATGATCGCAAAAGTGGGGAATGACGCGTTCGGCTCCGAATACCTTGAAAATTATCGTTCCTCTGGGATGCGGATGGACTATATCGGGGTCACGGATCAGTTCCCGACCGGAATTGCGGCGATTACGGTCGACGATGAAAGCCGGAATGCGATTATCGTCGTTTCCGGCGCGAATTCGGACGTGACGACGGCGGATATCGAGACGGCGCGTCCGGCGATCGAAGCGGCGGATATCTGCCTGACGCAGTTAGAGATTCCGATCCCGACGGTCAAACGTTTTTTTGAGATTGCGCGCGCGGCGGGGGTTACGACGATTCTGAATCCCGCGCCGGCGGCCGATTTGGATGCCGAGCTGTATGCGCTGTGCGATTTCTTCTGTCCGAACGAGATTGAAGCGGCGATGATGAGCGGGGTTCGGATTGACGGGCCGGACGACGCGGCCGGCGCTGCGCGCGTCTTCCTCGACCGCGGCGTTAAGTCGGTGCTGACGACGCTCGGGAGCCACGGCTCGTTTTTTATGGATCGCGATTCGTCTTTCTTTGTTCCGGCGAAAAAGGTGAATGCGGTCGATACGACGGGCGCGGGAGATTGTTTCCTCGGAAGTTTCGCCGCGTTTTACGGCGGCGGCGATTCGATTCGGACGGCGATCGAGAAGGCGACGGTCGCGGCGGCGTATAGCGTGACTCGTCCCGGCGCGCAGCCGTCTTACCCTACTTTAGCCGATATCGGCCTGTAGAGCCGGGATCGGCGTATTTGGCGCAGCGCTTTTTTCGTGATATACTTTTTCCGATTGGAGAGATGGCCGAGCGGTTTAAGGCGCTTGTCTTGAAAACAAGTGTGGGGCAACTCACCGTGGGTTCGAATCCCTCTCTCTCCGCAAAAAAACCGCGTGAAGCGGTTTTTTGATTTA
>JASBYO010000138.1 GCA_029983925.1 Flexilinea sp. | reverse complement strand
CCGACCTCCCGAACAATCTCGTATAACGTCTTCAGCCGATACGCGTAAGAGTCGTCGCCAGTTTCGCTCGTCGAATTTTCTATCTCGAATTTCGCGAGCCTCCGCTCGGGAACCGCGCCTGACGCCGCGTTCCGATTACAGAAATACCGGATCGCGGCTTCCGCGGATCCGCGGAAAACGTCCTGAAGAGATTCGTCGAAACGCAGCCCGACCGGATCAGGAAGCGCTATTCGGCGCTCAAGCAAACTCATTAGATCGCGTCCCGATACGGTCCAGCTGATCACGCCCGAATTGGCTTCGTTGCAATGCTCCTCAACCGACTCGACGATTCCGTCAAGAACCGCGGTCTGATCCCGATAAATCGTTATCCCGTCCCCGATCTTAAAAGGCGCGCGCTCCAACCCCGTACTCTCAATCGACCAGACCCAACTCTCAGCCCAGCGGCATTCGATTTTCAGCTTCGTAAAGCGTTCGACACGCTCGCCGATCGAACCCGGCGGTCCCCATTTATAGATCGAATACGTCGCCCCTACCATAATGATAAATGGCCCTCCCGATAGCGGAAAATACAGCTCGTCTCGGATCCGGTCCCGGTCATCAAAAGCGTAACCAGATTATCGCCGTTAACTAACTCCCAGCGCAGCGTCGCTCCCGGAGCTAATAAATTCGAAACGTCCGTTATGGCTCCGTCGGTCCCGGTTTTCCGGACGAACGAATACATCGGGCGCGTGCAAATCGCTAACTTCTCACCCCGTTTCAATTCGAAACCTTCGTCAAAGAAAATAGCTTTCCCGTTCGCCTCGTTCGAGAAGCGGATTCCCTGCGCTGGTCCGGTTAAATCGATCTCCGGATACGCCATAAAAGCGTTCATCCGAAATAGCTGCTGGAAAACGGCCTCGCGGCTGCTGCGTAGTCTTACGCCCGCGCCGAAACGAAACCTCATTCGCAGTCCGCGGCCGCTCGATGTGTTCAGCGCCGACTGCCGCTCATTCGTGTCGTAGAACAGCGGATCCGCGCAGTGAAAATCCAGCGCGAAACGCTGAAACCGCGCATCCGTCTCCGTCTCGCCATCCAAACCGCCCGAATAAACGCAATTCAGATAAACCCAGCGTCCGTCGCTGCAGCGGAGCCTTAATTTTCCCCACGAATTGCGCCTTCCGACCTCGAACAGCGATAATTTCAAGCGGTGGAAAGCCGAGCGCCGTTCGGCCTCGTTAAAACCCTCCATCCAGAACATCAGTGTAACGTCCCGTCCGCCGGACTGAACCGCCATAATCTCGGTAACGCCGTTAGCGTAAACCGTCTCGGTATATTGAACCGGCGGAACGCCGCAGCCAGCTCGGCCCATAACCTCGCGCCACGGAACGCCGCTGCCATCGAGCAGGACCGTCTGCCCGCGGCTGTTTTCGTAAATAACGTTATCCGGGCGATCCAAGAAATACCCCCTTTCGGACGACCTGCTCGATAGTTCTTTCGATAAAAGATTTCAAATACTGCTCGCCGTAGATATTCCCGAAATTGAGATGATTCGTGTTGTTGTTTGTCGTTGACTGATCCAGGATCCGTGAATCGCCCAAACGCGGAAAACGCGCCGAACTCATCGCGGTAACGACATTCCGCGCCTGCGCCAGACGCTTGATAATCTCATCGTTCCGCCAAACGTTCATCATTCGGGATGTCCCGATCAGCTCCGGACCGCGTTCGCCGACCAGTGTCAGCCCGCGCGTCGACGTCCATCCGCCCCAGGCATTTTCACGCGCGTTATTCCGATGGCGTTCATAATTGCTGCGGCCGCTGCGCCCCGGAAGCGCCGGAGCGGCCACCATGCCGCAAATCAAGTCCCGGACCGCGGCCGCGGCCGCGATAAACGCCGCCTCGATTCCCCAGCCGTGGCGCTCAATCTTCGAAAGCATCCCGCAAAGCTCGCCGCTCTTCTTTTTTACGTACTCTACCGCGTCGCCGAAAGACCCTTTCCAAACCTCGATGACTTGGAGAAAAACCGCCTTAATATCTTCCGCCAGCCCTTTCACCTTACCCATCGAGTTCCAAAGCGTATTTCCGCTGCCGCCCGGAATATATAAAATATCTCGAACGCCCTCAATTTTCGGCTTCAGCGTTTCTTCGAGAAACTTCGCGAACCCGTCCAGCGACGGCTGCAGTGTTCCGGAAGTGTAAACTTCCACCGCGGTTAGCACGATCAGAATTGAAGCGCTTCCGCCGCCGGCCGAATAGATCGCGTCCCGAACTCCGGTCAGTGCTGTCAGAAAAGTCGCCGACAGGAACGTCGCAAACGCGGTCATCGTCTCGGTCAGCGTTCCCGCGATAAATTCTGAGGCCGCCGTCATTCCGGATATCAAGGACGATTCGCCGGCGGCGGCGCCCCCGAAATACCCGTTCAGCTTCGCGACCTCAGCGTTGACCAAAGCCAAAGCCGCGTTCAGAAGATTGTAGCTGTCGATAACCGCCTGCGGAACCGGCTCGAACGCGTTAACCGCCATCAGCCCGTCCGTACCGACCTCGGCGTTAACCGCGACGTCTTTCTCCTCCTCGCCGCCGCCGAAAATGTTCTTGAAGAAGCCGACGACCGCGTCTTTCGCCTCTTCGAACTTCTCTTTAATGTTGTTAATCAGTCCTTCGACGATCCCCTTCAGACCGTCCCACCAGCCCGAAAACGCCGAAATGACATCGTTGATAATGTCCCAGACGATCGAATGCCCGACCAGGTCGTCCCAGAGATTTTTGAAAACGGCCTTAACGTTTTCCCAGATCTCTTCAACCTTGGCCTTCATCGAAGTCCACCATTCGCTGACAGCCGCCGCAATGTCGTCCCCGATTTTCACAAAAGCATCTTTGATCTCATCCTTATTGTCTCTGAAGTAATTCGCGACCGCACTGATGATCGCTGGCAGCGCCAAAACCAGCGCCGCCACGATTTCAGGAATCGCGTCCACAATCGCCAGAACCAAATTGACAAACCCTGATGAGATCGACGCCATATTCCCCGGATCCAGGAAAAAGTCAATAATACCTGTAATAATCTGCGGCAGCTCGGCTGCCAGGTTCGTAACCAGCGTCGGAATCGCGTCAACTAAAGCCGTCAGAAGCTTCACCGCCGCCGCTAAGACCTGCCCCAGCCCGTCCTCGCTCGTCAGCCCGGCCACGATCGCCCCGATCAGCTGCGGCAGCGCCGCCGCCAACAGCGGAATCGCCTCAACCAGCGCGTTCGCGAAATCCGTGATCATTTGCGCCGCGGCAGGAATCAGCGTCGGAATTGCTTCAACCAAACCTTGAACCAGACCGACGATAATATCCAGCCCCAACTGCAGAACCGCCCCCTGGTACAACAGGAATCCCTCGCCGATCGTCTGGATGATCGTCCCTGCCATCGGCAGCAGTTCGGTGACGACTGATTGAATCCCCGCGATCAGCTGACGCAAGATATCCAATCCCGCGCTCGAAATCACCGGAGCGGCCTGCGCCAACCCCTGGACGATCGCGGTCAGCATGGAAACCCCCGCGCCGATCAGTCCGGGTACAACCGTCGTCAGAAGTTCAGGAATAGCCGCCGCGATAATCGGCGCCAGCTGCGTGACGAAAGACCCGATCCCTGTCAGGGCTTTCGTAATCATCGGCAGCAGGTTCGACGCGAACGTTTTCGCGCTCTCGACAAGATTGTCGATCTTGACGTCGAGATCGGCGGATCCGGTTCCGATACCAACCAGAACGTTCTCCCAAGCCGCTTTCATCGACGCGAAACTGCCCTGAAGCGTAGAACTCGCCTCTTTCGCCGTCGTCCCCGTGATCCCCATCTCGGTCTGAACGACATGGATCGCTTCGTAAACGTCGTTCAAGTTCGAAATATCGTACTTAACCCCGCTGAACGCCTCGGCGTCTCTCAAGAGCCGCTGCATCTCCTCTTTCGTACCGCCGTAGCCGAGTTTCAGATTATCGAGCATCGTGTAATTCTGCTTCGCGAACCCTTGATACGCGTCCTGGATTGATTCCATGCTCGTACCCATCTTGTTCGCGTTATCGGCCATATCGGTAATCGCTTGATCCGCCGCCTTCGCAGCCTTCATCGTGTCGCCGCCCACGCTCTGAAGCAAACTCGCCGAAAAACTTGTGACGGTTTCCATGTATTGATTTGCGCTCATCCCGGCCGTCTTGTACGCGTTATCGGCGTTTTTTAAGACCTCGTTTTGTGTGGCCATGAGTGTACTGTATTCGCCGCTGACCTCGCCGGCGGTCTTTCCGACCTCCGCGGCGTACTCCTGAAGCGTCTTGCCCCCTGCGCCGAACAGCGTCTCAACACCCCCCACGAGCTGTTCATAGTCGCCCGTCGCCCCATAAATCGCCATTGACAGACCGCCGATCGCCGCCGAGGCCGCGCCGATTCCTGCCCCGATCGCCTTGACCGCGCCCGTCCCGATCTTATTCAATCCTCTGAACGCAGACTTAATCCCGGACCCGATCTGGCCGATCCGCGACTTCGTCCCGTCAAGCTTTTTGTTGACCTCGTCGACACCCTTAAAAGACCCCTTGACGTCTGCTCCGAGGTCTTTCAGCTTTTGCTTGATTGCTTCGACGTCGCCGTCAATCTCGTTGATCAGCTTCTCTGCCATT
>JASBYO010000137.1 GCA_029983925.1 Flexilinea sp. | reverse complement strand
GCTTAAAACTGCCCCGCCTGACGCAGCTTCATCAGCATTTCCGTGACGTTAAATTCAGTCTCATCGTCGATATCCTGCGCTTCCAGCGCCGGAATCTCGTACATCAGCGGGCGGCTGCCGATCCGATTGCGATGGCTCAGCAGAATATCGCGCGTAAACAGGTAAAAGCAGGAATTCTCCTCATAAATCGGCGGAAGGTCCTGCGTCCGAAGCAGGATCGCGGCGTTATGATTGATCGGACGGGCCAACTCATCCCAATAACGTTTCTGAACTTTCGTAACAGAAAACATGGAGTCGTACATATACGATTTCGCCTGGAAAGCCTGAATCGCGCGCGAAATTGTCTCGGCTTTCAGGAGCGGATTCGTGCTGTGCGTCTGGAGGTAAAAATCGGCTTCGACCTGCGACGTATCATAAACGAGAATCTCGTTCATCGGCACGTCGTCGGCGCGCAGCGCTTCGGGACGCAGGATCGGCTTCACCGTCGGGAAATCCTTCGCCAGCCCTTCGATCACGACCGGACTGTCGGTATCGACGGCCACGTCCGTAATCTCCGGAACGGCGAGCAGCGCTTCCATGATATAGTGATACAGCGGTTTTCCCGCCAGCATACGGTAATTTTTCCCCTGAACGCGGACCGAATGATGGCGCATCGGCACAAAAGCCGCGATTCTCGTTTTCGTCATGAACTTATATTTCCTTTCTTCGTCGGCGTCCGCAGCTCATTCGCCCGTTCCGCCGTCGCCTGCCGGCTCGTTATTATCCGCCGGCTCGTTGAAAACCCCGTCTGATGAACCTCTTTGCAGATCGCTTTCCGCCGCCATGTCGTCATCCGCGGGCAGCGTAAAGTCTCCGTTCCTTAAAATACCGTCGTGAATGACGCGGAGCGACGCGTTATTTTCCGGCAGGAGCGCGTCCGCGCCGAACTTTCGGATTTGAACGTAACCGCGCCAAACGGGATCCGGTTCAATAAACGATCGGAACGGCAGCGCGACATGAAAAAACTGATAATACATAAATTTCCGCGCTGTTTCCCGATACAGCTCGGGAACGCTGATTTCCGTCGCGTTTAGATAACGGTCGATCGTTTCGGCGTAAAGCTCGCGCGAATCCGGGAACTCCGAAATCGGGTAAGGCGTAAAGCGGGACGCGCCGCCGGATACGACGAGCGCGCCCATCGCCGCGGCTTCCAGCCCGATCGTCGAATTATAAATCATCACGAACTTCGCGATCCGAATCAAGTCGTAAGACGAGATAAACTGATCCGGGCCGATAAATAAAACGTTATGCAGCAACGAAACATGATTTTTCAGGACCCATTCCGTCACCGTCTCCGCCGACTCCTTCCCTTTGCGGATTTCGTCAGGATGCGCGCGGATGACAAAAAGCGTATTGACGTGTTTTTCAATAATCTCTTTAACCGAATCGAGCCATTGGAACATGTCGTCAAAAACGACGTTCGCGTGTTTCTGGCTGGTATCGAAGACGACGTTCGTAAAAATCGGAACGACCTGACGGAATGAGCGCGCCATGTTCCAAAACGCCGGCGTCAGCCCTTCCATCTCCGGCCAGAACTGAACCCCCGCCGTCTTGAAAACGCCTTTCATCCGCGCTTCCAGGTACGCGTCCAGCCGATCGTCGCGCTCTGGCGTCATCCGGAAATCCGGCGGTATAAAAATCGGGCAGGCAGTCGCTTCGCCTTCGGTAAAAATCGCCGTCTCAGGCATCAAACCGATCTCATGCGTAAACGTCGGGATTCCGGCCCGCTTTCCGATCCATTTTACGACCGCCTCCGGGTACTGCTGCCCATTAAAAACGACGATCGCGCGCGGGTTATTCTCGCGGACCCAGCGCTCGACCTGAACGTAGACGCTCCAGGCCGAACGGATATACATCCGGTATAAGCGCACCGCCGCCGGCGCGTTTTCCAGATGATGACGGCGCATGATCCAGCGCAGCGACGGAAGCGTCAGCTCGCCGAGCGGGACGCCGTCCCGCGAATAGGCTTCCAAACCCTCCAGATCGAGTCCTTCAGCATCGTTGAAGACGGTCGGATCGCTCCGGTAGTCGAGCGACAGGACCTCGGCTTCGCGGTACATCTCCTGAGACAGCTTCATGCAGCGTTCGCAGGGCAGCGCGGCGGACGCGTCCTCGATATTCGTTCCCAACAAACATGGATACAGCCCTTTCGCGCACGCCAGAAACGTAACCGGAATTCCGGCGAGTTTCAGAGACGAGCCGGTCAGCCAGCCGAAAGCGGCGTTAAGGCTGGTCCGATCCAACCGCGTCGAGGCATTGAAGATAAGAACCGGATTAGCGCGGTCTTTCCCGGCCAGCGCTCGGTTCGCGGCGCGGTTAATTTCTGCGAAGCGCGCGCTGTTGCGGCGGTCAATTTGAATCGTCCGGTTCTTAGCGAGAACGCGGGATAAAAATGAGCGCGCGGAAGAATCGTTTCCCATATACGAACACCGGATCGGACCGAATTACTGAACCCGGCGCAGCTTCGCTAAGCTCGGCAGCTCGTCATCATAGACGCGTTTTACGCCGTCGCCCAACGCCTGTTCCGTGACGCGCGTATATTTAACCAATTTAGCCAAGCCCTGCGGCTCGACCGACGCCGCCTGATCCGTACCCCACATAGCGCGATCGAGCGTAAAATGACGTTCGATCATGCAGCTTCCCAGCGCAATCGAGACAACCGAGGGGATCAAGCCGACTTCATGGCCCGAATAACCGATCGGACAATCAAATTCGGCGATCAGCTGCGGGATGACGCGCAGGTTTAATTCATTCGGATCGCAGGGATATGCGCTTGTCGCGTGCGTAATAATCAATTTATCCAGATTCTTGAAGACGCCGACCGCCTTCCGGATCTGATCCATCGTCGACATCCCGGTCGACAGGATCATCGGGCGTCCCGTCGACTCGCATTTTTTCAAAAGCTCCAAATCGGTCAAGCTCGCCGAAGGAATTTTATACGCGATCGGGTCGAACGCTTCGAGAAAATCGACCGATCCCTCGTCCCAAACGGACGCGAACCAGTCGATCCCCAACTCGGAGCAAAGGCGATCGATCTCACGGTATTCCGCTTCGCCGAATTCAACGTGACGCCGGTAATCGAGGTACGTCATGTATCCCCATGGCGTCTCGCGCATTTTCTGCTGTTCCGACAAGGGAACGCAGACTTCCGGCGTCCGTTTTTGAAATTTGACCGCGTCGACGCCGGCGCTCGCCGCCCGACGAACCATCTCCTTGGCAATCGCCAGATCGCCGTTATGATTAATCCCAATCTCGGCAATAATATACGTCGGCTGGCCCGCGCCAACCAACTTCTTGCCTAATTGAACCGTTTTTGCCATAAAGCTTTATTATCCTTTCAATTTCAATCCCGAATCAAGCTATAATCCGGTCGCAGACTTCGCGCACCGCGCCCCGTCCGCCCGCTTTTGTTAAAATCAAATCCGCAGCAGTTAAGACTTTTTCATGCGCGTCGCAGGGCGCCAACGCGCAGCCAACCAACGGGAAACATTCCAAATCATTTACGTCGTTCCCAATATAAATTACGTTCCGTAAATCGATCGCCCGCTCCGCGCAAAGCGCGCGCAGCTTCTCCGCTTTCTTTAATGTACCCTGAATAACGGGGATCCCCAGCTTTCGGCAGCGCGCCGCAACGACCCGGTTCTTCTCGCTCGACAGCACGACAAATTCAAATCCCGCGTCGCGCGCCAACCGAATCCCCATTCCGTCCGAACGGCTGCAATAAACGGCTTCTTTCCCGTCTTCATCAACCAAAACGCGATCGTCCGTCATCACGCCGTCAAAATCCATCACGATCAGTTCGATCTTTTCAGGCAACGGCCGCTTCAGCGGGCCCGGCGTCACGATTCGCAGCTTGCCGCTGCGTAAAATCGCCTCATATTTTTCCCAATCGGACGGCGTGTCGATATCCACCTTAATCGCCGGATCGAGATACAAAGGCAGAATCACATCGCCGCTCATGCTGTCGCCCGCCATAAACGTCCGCTCCGGGCGGATCGCGTCGATATGTCCCGTCTGCCAATATGTTTTCGGCAGCGCCTGCCGCGGCGAGTTATACGGTTCCGCCATGCCCTCGACCGTCAGCAGCCCATGCATCCGGCCGCTCGTCTCATCCACGCGCCACATCTTAAACGGATTTTCGCCCGACGGAACGATACCGCGAACCGAATCGGCCTCCGGATGGTCCAGTAACAGCTGAACAGCTTCATCAATCAGTCCCGGCGTTCGGAACGGCGACGTCGGACGCAGTTGGATCACGATATCCGAACGAAAGCCCTCGTTATCCCGAAGCCAGGAAACCGCGTGCTGAAAAACCGGAAGATCGAGCGCCGAATCGCCGGAAATTTCCGCCGGACGCAAAAACGGCGTTTCCGCGCCCCACGCGCGCGCAACCGCGGCAATTTCAGGATCGTCGGTCGAAACGAGAATCCGGTTGACGAACCGCGATTCCCGCGCCGCCGCGATCGAATACGCGATCAGCGGGTAACCGGCGAAAGATTTGATATTTTTATGCGGAATACCTTTCGAGCCGCCGCGCGCCGGGATAATCGCGACGACGTTTAACCCGTTCATACCCGTGTTTACCATGCCGTCCAACCGCCGTCCACGATCAGGTTC
>JASBYO010000136.1 GCA_029983925.1 Flexilinea sp. | reverse complement strand
GGTTCGAATCCCTCTCTCTCCGCAAAAAAACCGCGTGAAGCGGTTTTTTGATTTAACTGAAGGGGAGATTCGAGCTCTTCTTATTTTCTTCACACGATCCGCGGCGCGACCCGAACCGCGATTTTGCGCAAATAAATATATCAATCAAATCGATAAATTAGAGAGCTATGAATGTAAAGAATTCAACCTTCGTGCTAAATGATCGTGGCGGCTCGGAAAATTAAAAATTCCGGCTGGTTGTAAGTTGTCGGCTGTTGCGCATTGTATGCGGCGGGTATGCCTGGTTCCATGATCCTCTTCGATCGAATTATGCGGATGGATCAAATTTTTGCGATGCCGATAGACGCAGCCGGCAGTAACAAAGAAAATTCAGTTAGCACTGTGCCGCCGCCGATAAAATATCCTTCAATTCTCGTCGTTCTATCTCATTTCTGAAAATTAGATAAAAAAAATGGAAATCTCTTCCGGTCTTGTTCCTCATCTTGAAATTTGATCCTTTATTCTATTGATTCCCTCATGTCAAATAACGATGCCAATTTTGCGGAAACCCATAATCATCTAACTGTAATTTATACAGTGTTCCCGTATGGTTCTGAATCTCTTGTATTATCTGATCTAAATCACCAAGAAATTCTTGGCGCTTGTCGATACTCAATAAATGATAAATACAATACACAACTGCAAATACTTTGTCAATTGATTCTGGATGTTTCGAAAGTAATTGAGGTTTGATAACTAGTGGGCGACGAAATAAAGCGCCATGATGAGCGCAAATATTTCGAAACACGCTTACGGAATGTATCCAACTTTTAAATATATTTGTTTTACTGTTTTGAAAGTTTTTAGAAACTTCGGATTGAATTTTAGTATCTATAAAACCGACTAATTTGGATAGATCGCCAAAATCAAGGTATTCAACGATAACCCAAACTGGAAGAATACTTAAGTAATTATCACAATGATGTTTGATAAAAGGATCTTTTCTAAATCTTAACAAAATTTTATTTTTACATTGTTGAATTAGCTGCGTTCCTTCTTGTTTCTTTTTGGAGATAAAACAGTCTGAATAGTAAAATGCGTCCGAGCCATAATTTTGTCCGACAAAATATGCGATTTGAGTTCGAAGTTTTAATTCAATAAACTCAATATAACGAAATAATAAATGACGAAATTCAGAGTCGGTCTCTTCGATATGGATAATATCGTTAAATGAAACCGAATTACCGAAATTATCATTCGTCATAAATTTGTGGAAATAATAGTTCAATCTGGAATAATTTCTTGTCGACAAATATTTTTCAGCATTCGCGGTGTCTTCAAAAAACATACCTCGATGACTTAACTTCACAATTTGTTGAAAAAAAGTTTTGTAAGGTTTTAACATTATAAGAATGCCTATCTATTGATAATCGGAAAAAATATTCGAAAAAAATGATGGGGCAGTGTTGCGCATGCTTTCGCAGAGGCTCTGTCCCATACTATTGATAATAGTGTACATTATTTTGCTAAGAAACGCAAGTGCCAATTTTCCGTTGTCTTGGTTTTGTAATGATTGCGGGAAAACGAGAAGTAACTGTCTAGGCGTATTGATTTGATTCCAATAATATCCGGTTCATCTTATAATGTATTATTCTGATGCCCGAACGAGGCCATATGATGCACTGGCCGGACAGTCGATGGGTTTTATAATAAAAATTTGTTTCCGCTCTATTGTTGAGAACTTTCGTTCAGTCCCAAATCATTCTCGATCAATGTCCTGATTGATCTCCGGATAATACTTTTGAAGTCTTGTCTTTTTCCCTATGGGACAGGGACAAATTTTTCCATGATCCCGGATCGCAGGCGGGGTCCAAGCCGAATTGGCGGCAGGGATGCCTTACTGTCCGCGCATCGATAGCGCTTATAAACGCGGCAATTTTTCCATACCGCTCGATCTTGATCGGCTCCTATCTTCTAAGATACACATAACAAGCGTCGCCGTTTCATGTAATAAAATATCTCCGATTTCCCGGCGCGCCGTACTCTCCCTGATTATTTAAGGGTAAGCAGCCAGTAGAGATGTCAGCGCTATTTTCAGACTTCAGAAATCTTTATCTTATCTTTCATGACGAAAAAAAGCTGGCCAAACGGCCAGCCTTTTCGAGTCAGCGGCTTTTACTGACAGGATCTTAGATCCAGCCGCGCAGCTTCATCCCCTTTACGACGCGTTCAATCGCGACCATGTACGCCGCGTCGCGCATATAGACTTTCGCTTCTTCATGCTTCGAGTAAACCGAAGCGAAAGCGTTCGTCATTTTCTCATCCAAGCGCTCGAGGACGGTTTCTTCGGCCCAGTAGAAGTTCGCGTCGTTCTGGACGCCTTCGAAGTAGGAACAGGTCACGCCGCCGCAGTTGCACAGGAAGTCAGGGATCATGAAGATACCGCGCGCCTTAATCGTTTCGTCGGCTTCCGTCATCGTCGGCCCGTTCGCCGCTTCGGCGATGACCTTAACGTTCGGTCCGATGCGTTCGACGTTGTCGGCGCGGATCTGGCCTTCAAGCGCGGCCGGGACGAGGACGTCGACGTCGAGTCCGAGCCAATATTCGCCGTCATGGACTTCATAGCCGGCTTCGGTCGCTTTGACGCGATCGATCGTGCCGTAACCATCGGTTATCGACATCAGGAAGCGCGGGTCGATTCCGTCCTGTTTGTAGTATGAGTAACTGACTTTGTCGATTCGATCCCAGCAGGTGACGCATTTAACGACCATGCCGAGACGTTCGGCGACGTTCGTCGCCGTATATTGACCGACGTTGCCGAATCCCTGGATTGAGACGGTCAGGCCTTTCGGATCGAGCTTCAATTTCTTCAGCGCTTCACGGATGCAAATCATTGTCCCGAATCCGGTCGCTTGCTTGCGTCCGCGCGAACCGCCGGCGCCAAGCGGTTTTCCGGTTACGACGCCCGGCGTGAACGATCCGGAAAGCTGGCTGTATTCGTCCATGAACCAGCACATCATCTGTGCGTTCGTCCCCATATCCGGAGCCGGAACGTCCGTTCTCGGACCAAAATTTTTCCAGAGCGCTCGAACGTAAGCGCGTAATAAGCGTTCTTTTTCGCCTTCGCTAAGCGTCGTCGGATCGACGACGACGCCGCCCTTCCCGCCCCCGAGCGGAATGTCGGCTACAGCCGTTTTCCAAGTCATCCAGGTCGCCAGCGCGCGGACGGTATCGAACGTTTCGGAGGCGGAAAAGCGTAAACCGCCCTTATTCGGACCGAGCGCGTCGTTATGCTGAACGCGGAAACCGTCGAAAATCCGGGTCTCGCCGTTATCCATTCGGACCGGGATCCGAACGTGATATTCTCGCATCGGCCAACGCAAAAATTCACGTACGTTTTCTTCAAGCCCCAACATGTCCGCAACATGGTCAAACTGTTTTTGGGCAAGGGCAAACGGGTTAATTAAATCGCTCATCTTTTTTGAAATCTCCTTCTCGAACTATAAAGTTCTTCTTTCTTTAGAAAGTTTAATGGAAAAAGAGGTAAAAAGCTATCTGATAAATCTTCCGAATTGTCAGACAATCGTCATAATTGTTTGGACAGTATGGCGGCTGTGTTTCAGACCCGTTTTATCTTTCGTCGGATACGCGTCCGCGGCGAAGCCGGTCCCTTAACTCACGCCGCAGAACTTTCCCGGCGTCGTTTCTCGGCAGCTCGCCGACCACGACGAACAGCTTCGGCGCGGCGTACGCCGCGATCGCGGCGCTTACCGCCGTCCGAAGCCGCAGCTCCAGCGCATCGTTCCATTCGTGCCCGGCTTTCAGGACCAAAAACGCCGCGACAGCTTCAAAAGTCAGCGGATCGGGAACGGAGACGACGGCTGCGTCCTGAACGGCGTCGTCGGCGCAGAGCACGCTTTCGACTTCAAACGGTCCTAACAAGTGTCCCGAAGTATTAATCAGATCGTCGTCGCGGCCGATAAATTTATACCGTCCCATTTCGTCGCGTTTCGCCAGATCGCCGCTCAGGTAAAATTCGCCACTGAATTTCGAAGCGGTTAAATCTTCGCGCCCGAAATATCCGGTGAAGGCGGAGCCCCATCCGCTGCGCAGCGCTAATTTCCCGACCCGACCGGTCGTTTCCGCAGCAAACGGCTGATAAGATTCGTTCAGCAGGATCACATCGCTGTCGTCAACGGCTTTCCCCATCCAATCCGGCGCGATTTCATCGCCGGGCAGATTCGCGATTCGGATCGTTCCGGCTTCGGACTGGAACCAGGTATCGTAAATCGGCCGCCTCAGCGCGCGATTTCCCCATTCGTAAATCGAGCCGGTTAGCGGTTCGCCGACGCTGAAGACCGCGCGCAAGTTGGACAAATCGAAGCCATGAAAAAAATCGTCGTCCATGCGCATCAGGCCGCGCAGCGCCGACGGGGCGGTATATAGCGTCGAAACGCCGGCTTTTTCCAGGAGCGGCAGCCAGCGTTTGGCGTGAAACGCTCCCGTATATTGGATCGAAACCGCGCCGCTTAGGATCGGTCCTATAACGGCGTAGACTGTTCCGGTGATCCAAGCCGGATGCGCCGTGCACCAGTATGCTTCTCCTGGGTTGACGCCTAATGTACGCGTCATGCTGCGCAGGATCGCGGCGGCGATGCCGTGCCGGTGGACGACGGCTTTTGGGAAGCC
>JASBYO010000135.1 GCA_029983925.1 Flexilinea sp. | reverse complement strand
GATGAAGCGCTGGCTTCCGATCGTTAAATTGGCCGAACGGGTTGGACGGCGAATCGCGATCTGGCGCGGGAAAGAACGCGCGAAGCCGGAAATAGCGAAGCCGGAAACGGCGAAAGCGCCGACTGGGACGTTCGTCCGAAAGCTGGATGCCGATTGGATTCGAAGCGAGCTTCCTCGGGTCGCTCCGGGCGCGAAGGTCGCGATCCGCTGCTGGCGTTCGGTCTCGGTCCGCTGGCTGCGCGCGCTGATCCATCGTCCTTACGGCGAGGCGGCGCTGCGGCGGCTCTTCGCGCGCGAAAACGCGGCGCCGGAAAAATACGGCGAAGACGGTCAGTACCCTTTGATTCTGATGGAAAAAACATAGGATCGGGTAAAGCGATACGGGCGCGGCCGATTCGGATTATAATAAAACCGACTAAAACGAACGAAATCGGAATTCGGCGGATTTCTTCCGAGCCGGATTCAAGTTTATTTAAGCGACTGGATTCAGGCGATTCGCGTCGAACGCGGCCCTGACTCCCGACGGAGGGTTATTCATGGATTGGAGCAACAAAGTTGTATTGGTAACGGGCGGAACCGGTTCTTTCGGTAAAAAGTTTATCGAAATCATGCTCAGGGAGTATCATCCGGCGAAGATTATTGTCTTGAGCCGCGACGAGCTGAAGCAATACGAGATGCAGATTTCCGGGAAGAACCATCCGAGCATGCGTTATTTTATCGGCGACATCCGTGATCTGGAGCGGCTGCGGCGCGCGTTTCAGGGCGTCGATATCGTCGTTCATGCCGCCGCGCTGAAACAGGTTCCCGCCTGCGAATACAATCCGTTCGAAGCGGTTAAAACGAATATCTTAGGGACGCAGAACGTCATCGACGCCGCGCTCGACGCCGGCGTCAAAAAAGTTTTCGCGCTCAGTACCGATAAAGCGGTCAACCCGGTCAATTTATACGGCGCGACGAAGGCGGCCGCGGAAAAACTGGTCGTCCAAAGCAACGCTTATTCCGGCGGACGGGAAACGCGCCTGAGCTGCGTTCGTTACGGGAACGTCGTCGGAAGCCGCGGCTCGGTCGTCCCGATTTTTCTCAAGCAGCGCGGCAGCGGAAAATTAACCGTAACGGACGAACGCATGACGCGCTTCTGGATTTCGCTCGAAGACGGCGTCCGTTTCGTTATCCGCTGTATTGAGCAGATGCGCGGCGGCGAGGTATTCATTCCGAAAATCCCCAGCATGGCGGTTAAAGATTTGGCGCTGGCGATTTCTCCGGACGCGGAGATCGTTTATACCGGGATCCGCCCGGGCGAAAAGCTGCATGAAGTTCTCGTTTCCGACGATGAGGCGCGCAACACGATCGAGTTGGACGATATGTTTGTCGTTCAGCCTTCCGGCGTGACCTGGTTCGGGCGCGAATGGGAAAAAGTCGGGAAACATTGTTCCGACGGCTTCCGTTATTCAAGCGACAACAACAGCGAATGGCTCGATATCGAAGGGATCAAAAAAATGGTCGATCAGGTCGAGTCGCAGCTGAACGGCGGGGATGATCCGGTTTATGGCTAAAAAGAGAATCTTGGTAACCGGCGCGTCCGGTTTATTGGGATTGAATTTCTCGCTGCGATATCATGGCGAATACGAAATTATCGGCGTCGTCAATCAAACCAAGCTGTCCCATTTGCCCTTTGAAACGCTTCAAAGGGATTTTTTCAATGACGGCGCGGCGGCCGGACTGATCGAAACGGCGAAAGCCGACGCGGTTCTCCATTGCGCCGCGATGGCGAACGTCGATCAGTGTGAAAAGGAGCCGGAAGCGGCGACCTTCGTCAACGGGACGGTCCCGGCGCTTTTCGCGGAGGAAGCGAAACGGCGTTCGATTCCTTTTCTTCATATTTCGACGGACGCGGTCTTCGACGGCGAGAAACCGGGCGCGGACGGATATCGCGAAAACGACGCGGCGAATCCGATCAACGTTTACGCGGAAACCAAATTGGCGGGCGAACGGAACGTCCTTGAAGCGAATCCTGAAGCGATCGTGGCGCGGGTTAATTTTTACGGCTGGTCGATTAGCGGAAGGCGCAGCCTGAGCGAATTTTTTTATCGCAGCCTGCTCGATGGGAACCGCGTTTCGGGTTTTATCGACGTGGTTTTTTGCCCGCTGTACGTGAGCGATTTAGCGCGGATCCTGAGCCGTCTGATTTGGTCCTCCGAACGCGGGCTGTTCCATGTTTTCGGGTCGCGGCTGCTGAGCAAGTATGAATTCGGCGTCGAAATCGCGAAGACGTTCGGTTTCGATCCGGGGTTAATCCGACCGATATCCTGGCGCGACAGCGGATTAACCGCCGTCCGGTCGCCGAACCTGGTTATGAATATTGATCGGCTTTCGGCGTTCCTCGGCGGAGACGTTCCCGACGGGATCGGCGGGTTGGACGAATTCCGTTCGGATTTGGACTCGGGTTTTGTTAAAAAAATTCAGGAGGTTCGATGGAATTAACTTTTGGAGAGAAAAAAGTCGGGCTGAGTCGTCCGGTTTACTTTATCGCCGATATCGCCGCGAATCATGACGGCGATCTGGGGCGCGCGAAGAAGCTTGTCCGGTTGGCGAAAGAAGCCGGCGCGGATGCGGCGAAGTTCCAAAATTTCAAAGCGGCGAAAATCGTTTCCGATTACGGTTTCCGCAACATGGGCGGACAGCAATCCCATCAGGCTTCCTGGCGGAAGTCGGTTTTCGAGACGTATCAGGACGTTTCCGTTCCTGACGCCTGGTCCGAAGAGCTGAAAGAGACCTGCGACAAGGTCGGAATCCTGTATTGTTCGGCGGCGTACGATTTTGAAGCGATCGACTTTCTGGATCAGTACATGCCGATTTACAAGATCGGTTCGGGCGATATCGATTGGATCGAATCGTTGGAACGCGTCGCTTCGAAGGGGAAGCCAGTTCTGTTAGCGACGGGGGCGGCGACGATGACGGATGTGGAGCGGGCGGTCGCGGCGATCACCGCGATCAACCCGAATTTGGTATTGATGCAGTGCAACACGAATTACACCGCGTCGCTCGAAAATTTCGATCATATTCACCTGAACGTCCTGAAAGAATACGCGCGGCGCTGGCCGGAACTGATTCTCGGTTTATCGGATCATACCCCGGGACACGCGACCGTCCTCGGCGCGGTCGCTTTAGGCGCGCGCGTCATTGAGAAACATTTTACCGACGATAATAACCGCGAAGGTCCGGATCATAAATTCGCGATGAACCCGCGCAGCTGGGAAGAGATGGTCGTGACGACGCGGCAGCTCGAGCGGGCGCTGGGATCCGAAAAAAAGGTTATCAATCCGAATGAGTCGGAAACGGCGGTCATTCAGCGCCGCTGTGTCCGCGCGGGACGGGATCTGAAGTCCGGCGAAAAGCTGACCCGCGAGATGTTGGACGTGTTGCGTCCGGCTATTCCGGGCGCGGTCAAGCCGAACGAGATCGCGGCGCTGATCGGGCGGACGCTGAAACGCGATTTGCCGTACGGAAAAGAGATTTCTTTTTCGGACGTCGGCGATTAAGCGTGCCGTCGGAGCGTCTATTATGAAGGTTTTATATTTTACGCGCGATTATACGCCGCATGACGTCCGATTCCTGACCGCGATCGCTTCGCTCGGGCACGAGGGGTACTTTTTACGTTTGAACGACGAGAAACGCGGCCTGGACGGACGGCCGCTCCCGAGCGGGATCCGGGCCGTCGATTGGCGTTGGGGAAGAGGAATCGTCGATCCGGCGTCGTATCCCGAGGTCGCGGCGGATTTGAAAGAAATCTTTTCGCGGATCGCCCCCGACGTGATTCATAGCGGTCCGCTTCCGGACGTATCGTATATCACGGCGTTGGCGGGTCTGCGTCCGCATGCGGCGATGTCCTGGGGATTTGACTTAAATCATGATATCTACGTCGATCCGGCGCAGAAAGAACGCGCCGCGTTCGCGCTGCGTCAGGCCGACTGGTTTTTGGGCGACTGCTATACCGAGCTGGAAAGCGCGGCGGCGCTGGGGTATGACGAGACGCGAGCGGCGATTTTCCCCTGGGGGATCGATCCGCGCCGGTTTTCGCCCGGCGTAAGTCCGCTGCGCGCCGAGTTGGCGGCGGCGTCCGAGTTTTTAATGCTGAGCCTGCGTTCGTTGGAACCGAATTACAGCGTCGGCACGACGGTTCGCGCTTTTTTGAAAGCCGCCGCGGAAGACGCGTCGTTGCGGCTGATGATCCTGGCGGACGGTTCGGAAAGCGAAAAACTTAAGGCGTCGGCGGCGTCCGCGCCGGCGTCGATTCGCGAACGGATTCTATGGTTGGGACGAAAGCCGTATGAAAAGCTGCCGGACTATTACCGCGCCGCCGATTTGTACCTGAGCTCGTCGATTACCGACGGTTCGTCGGTCTCGCTGTTGGAGGCGATGGGCTGCGGCTTGCCCGTCCTGGTATCGGATATTCCCGGAAATTTGGAATGGGTGGACGACGGGAAGAACGGTTTTGTTTTTCCCGTCGGCGACAGCGACGCGATGGCGGAGCGGATGTTGTTTTTATCGAAGCGGCGAACGACGTTGGCGCCGATCGGCGCGGCGGCGCGCTTCCGAATTGAGGCGGATGCGGATTGGGACCGAAATATTCGGAAAATTACCGAGGCGTATTTCGGCGCGATCCGGCATGC
>JASBYO010000134.1 GCA_029983925.1 Flexilinea sp. | reverse complement strand
TGTTTTTTTTCGAGGTGTCGCCATCGGTTCACTCCGGATTTTATTATATCAGGACCGGAGCCGACGCGGAAATAGAATCAAGTTCGATATCCGTTTGAGATACAGAAATAACCGCAATGTAAATAATTGCCCTTTTTCGTCATTTCATAAGGCGGAGATATTGTCTCTTAGTATTAAAGTCATCTGAATCTCTTCCCGAAATTTGGTTGCTAGCTGTTGAAATTATTTTGATCATATCCGGGTTCTTCTTCCGCTTATCTCAAAGTTAGTTTATTTTGACATGCCTTATAAGTGGTTCGTTATTTGCAAAAGATTATAGAACGTAATTTAACGAAGGATCAGTTCGCAGGTTCCAAAAATAAACTAAATAAGCAGGGCTATCATAATTGGTGCAATAAAATCCGTATATTCAAGTTCTAAACCTTTTGCCAGCGCTGGCTTAATTGCAAAAGCCGGTTCGGTTATTCTTCTTTTTTGTAATAGCCGAACACCTCAAGGGTTTTCCATAATTTTCTGTTATCGGATCGGAACTCAGGGTAATTACTTTATCATATACGCAACATGCTCAAATAATTTACATGAAATTCCTTCATCTTTGAAAATGTTCCATGACATCAAAAAGAGAAATCCGGATTTTAATCGCTTAATCAAATCGTCATACCAACGATAAAGCCCTTATCGCGCTAATAAATGATAAGGGCTTCCCTAATTCAGTTCAAAAAACGATCAGCAGTCGATACCGCCGTCGACGCGCAGCATTTGCCCTGTAATAAACGATGAATCGTCGGTCGCCAAGAATAGAACGGTCGTCGCGATTTCACGACCCGTACCGATCCGCTGAAGCGGGCTAAGAAGCGCCATCGGTTTCACCGCGTCCGGTCCGCCGACGCTGTCGAGCATTGCGGTATGGATCGCGCCGGGAAGAATCGCGTTAACACGGATTTCCGGTCCGAGCTCGCGCGCCATCGCCGCGGTCAATCCATTTACCGCGTGTTTCATCGTGCAATAGGCGACAGTTCCCCATCGCGCGCTCGTTCCGGCGACGGAACCGTTATTGATAATTGCCCCTTTGCCTTTCTTTTTCATGACGGGGGCGCATTTTTGCGCCAGGAAAAGATACGATGAAACGTCGATTTTAAACGTATCTTCCCATTCTTCTACGGAAATATCATCGGTTCGCGACAGGCTTAACTTACCCGCATTATTAAAAAGGATATCGATCGTACCGTATGCTTTGATCGCTGCGTCAAAAATTTTATCGACGTTCGAAAGGTTGATCAGGTCAGCGATCACAGCGATCGCCTCGCCGCCCTTTGCCTTAATCTTTTCAACGACTTCTTTCGCACGTTCTTCATGCCGTCCAACGACAACGACTTTCGCGCCTTCTTCGGCAAATAAATAAGCGGTATCGCGGCCCATTCCGGATGTCGCGCCCGTGATAATAGCTACTTTCCCTTCTAATCGTTTCATAACGAATCTCCTTTCAGGTATGGAATTTTTCTGATATGGTAAATATACCATAGTTTGTCATACATCTGCCAGATCAAAAATCACGCAATCGTAAAATATCAAGATATAATTCAAAAAAATATCATACCTTTGGGGCAGGGTGAGGCGCGAGCCAATTCCCGATCGGTGGTCAAAATCCACGAGCGCATAGCGCTGATCCGGTGAAATTCCGGAATCGACGGTAAAGTCCGGATGAAAAAAGGTTGGCGAAGATTCGCCGCGAGACCGATTCAAGAAATCAAAGCCCCGAAGATAACGGGGCTTTCTTTTTTATGGTAAACGAACGGATCGAATCCAAACTTTCCTCAAGTTCTAAATCGATGCTGCCGCGTTTTATCCCACCGTTTTCGATTTTAATCGGGTTGGGAATTTGGGAATTTGCCGTTCGAGTCAGCTCTTTCCCGACGTTTATTCTTCCCCCGCCGTCAATGATCTTTGATCGCTTTCTTGTTTCTCTACGGTCCGGAACATTGTTATATCATACGGGGATCACTCTGATTGAGATAGCGTTCGGGCTGACGATCGGGATCCTTTCCGGAATTCTGACCGGCTTCTTCCTGGGGAAGCATCCGGCGATCGAGCAGGTTCTCTTTCCGTATATTGTTGCGACACAATCGATCCCGTTAGCGGCAATCGCACCCCTATTCATTATATGGCTCGGATCTGGGTTAGCGCCAAAAATTTTAATCTGTTCGCTTGTCGTTTATTTCCCGATTCAGATCAGCGTATTGTCCGGGCTGCGGGATATTCCGCGCAACTATCGGGACCTCTTAAAATCGATGAAAGTCGGACGCGGCGCAACGTTAATTTATTTGGAGATTCCGGCGCTGTTGCCGGCATTTTTCAGCGGACTACGGATCAGCGCTACGCTAAGCGTTTTGGGCGCGGTCGTCGGCGAGCTTTCGGGCGCAAGCGCCGGTCTCGGTTACCTGATTAACATGGCTCGAGGGCAATACGATACGGCAATGGTATTCGTTTCGGTTTTGATGTTAATGTGCCTGGCGATCTTCCTGTATGGATTAATCGTCTGGATCGAAAAACGCGCGCTGCGATGGCAGGCGGTTAAGTAATATGATAGTTTGGAGGCTCAGTTAATTTATGAAGAAAACGTTCGTCCTGTTTTTGGCGGTAATGATTTCGTTTCTTATGGCTGGAAACGCGTTCTCCGCCTCGGAAAAGATTTCGCTCCCGGTCGGCTTCGTTCCGAATGTTCAGTTTGCGCCGCTTTACGTCGCGCTTGAAAAAGGTTTTTTTGCGGATGAAGATTTGGATGTAACGCTGGATCATAATATGGAAATCGACACGGTCGCGCTGGTCGGCGCCGGTCGGCTTCCGTTTGGAATCTGTTCCGGCGAGCAGGTTCTCCTCGGCCGAAATCAGGGATTGCCGATCACGTATATCGCCGAATGGTACCAACAGTATCCGGTTGGAATCGTCTCGTTAAAAGAAAAGAATTTGGAAACGATTGAATCGCTGCGCGGAAAACGGATCGGGATCCCGCTCCTATCCGGCGCGAGTTATATCGGCTTGGAAGCGCTCCTTCAGGACGCGGGAATGACGGATCAGGATCTGATTCTTGAAGCGGTCGGATATGCTCAGGTCGAGCTGTTGACGACGGGAAAGCTGGACGCGGGCGTTATTTATACGACGAACGAACCGATTCAGCTTCAGGAACTTGGTTATGAAACGAACCTGATCCGCGTCTCCGATACGATGGCGATGGTTTCGAACGGCCTCGTAACAAACGAAAAAACAATTACGGAAAATCCGGAACTGGTTGAACGGATGACGCGCGCTTTCGTTCGCGGACTTCAATATACGATGGCGCATCCGGACGAAGCGTATGAAATATGCCTGAAAGTTGTTGATAATTTGAAAGATGTCGAGAACCAAAATCTGCAAAAACGCGTTCTCGAAGAAACGATTTCTCTGTATACGCCCGAAGATGGACGTCCGTTAGGAACGTCCGATCCCGCCTCATGGCAGACGATGGCGGACGTTATGCGCAAGATGGGTTACTTGGAAGTCAATATCGACGTCAACGACGTTTTTACCAACGATTTCATCCCCGATTTACGGGCGGAGCCGTAAAATGAGCCGGACGACCGTCCGCGTTGAAAATCTGTCCGTCCAATTCGAGGGAAAGTTCGCCGCTTTTACCGCTATTTCTGATGTGAATTTGACGTTATTTCCCTCAGAATTCGTCTGCGTTCTGGGATCATCAGGCGCGGGGAAAAGCACACTGCTGCGCGTCTTAGCGGGAGTTCTCGAGCCGACGCAGGGCGCAATAACGGTTCAAACGGATGATAGGGCTGCGCGCGTTTGGAAAAGTTCGGATCAGGAACCGACGCGTGCGCTTGTTTTTCAGAACTCGAACCTTCTGCCTTGGATGAGCGTTTTGGATAACGTGACGCTGCCGCTGCGGGTCGAAGGCGTTTCGGTCGGTACGGCGCGGGACTTAGGGATGAAATGGCTGGCGAAAGTCGGATTAAGCGGCGTTGAGAACGAATGGCCGGATACGCTGTCCGGCGGAATGGCCCAAAGGGTAGCTATCGCGCGCGCGCTGATTCGCGAACCTGAATTACTGCTTTTAGACGAGCCGTTTGGATCGCTCGACGCGATCACGCGCGAGACGCTTTCGGAGGAATTGCTGCGCATGTGGGACACGGTTCGCCCGACCGTCCTGATGGTGACGCATTCGGTCAGCGAAGCGGTTTTGCTGGCGGATCGCGTGCTTATTTTTTCGCCGCCGCCGGGACGGATTGTAGCCGAAGTTGAGATTCCGCTGCCCCGTCCCCGCCGCGAAGATCAGCGCTATGATCCTGAATTTATCGAATTGACGAAACGACTGCGCGGGCTGATCGGCGCGAATCCCTCGCAGCTGTATTCAAAGAAATAACAACAGTTCGGACTAAAAATAACGCAATAAATCATATTAGTGTCAATTTTAATTACAAAATTTCAGCCGAATAAAATGAAATATTAACATTATAAATTTTTACCCAATTTACGTCACAGAATCTTTTCAGACTTTTGTCGCAGAACTGAATTACATGAAGAATGTAAAAATAAATGCAACCATTTTTATCATTGCAGTTGCGTTTACGTTGTTACTTTACCGAACTGAATTACAAAACATTCATCAATCTCAAATCAGGATGAGAAGAGGCTGCCGCGCTTTGGCATTTGCGACAGCCTCTGTATCTTTCAGCACATCTTAGAAGTGAAAAAAAATTAATAA
>JASBYO010000133.1 GCA_029983925.1 Flexilinea sp. | reverse complement strand
CCTATCTTTCGTAAAACCTCTTTGAGCGTTTCCATGACATCATCGACATCAATGTGATATGTAGAATGGCATTTCGGGTGTTTGGCCTTGCCTTTGGCATATCATAATGACAATGCCGATTTTGCCTTGCTCTACATCGCCTATCATCTGTGTATAAGCACTACGGTCAAAAAACCTGCCGCTTTCATCATCGTCGATATAGCGGCGAATATTCATCAGTTTATTCTGCTTTGCATACCGTTCTAAGAATGCCTTTTGATTTACGATACTGTTGCTTTCGCCACCGCCTCTATCCTCATCACCAACTGAAAGGCGGGAGTATAGCGCAGTGATTTTGGTTGCATGTTCTATCATGGCGTTATCCTCCTTTTTTGTGTCTATATATCGCTCCTGTTCAGTTGATATTATGCAACCCAAGCTGCCGTAACGCGCGCAGGCGAATCCGCCGGATAATCCCAGCGCGAACATTTTCTTCCCGGATCGGAATCGCCGCCGTATAAATCAGCCGACAATTCCGATCCGCATGGAGAACCCATTTAATCCGGCTCAACGGCCGTCTGAACAGAGCGGTCTAATACGCTTTCGAGCTGTAATCCGCGCGCGAGATAAAATAACTTGAAACGATGAACAGCAATACCGTCGCGGCCGCATTCGCCCACAGCAGCTCGGAATTCGGCAGCCCGAACGCGATATTCCGCATCGCTTTCAACTGATACGTCAGCGGATTGAACGCTGAAATCGTTCGGATCAGCGGCGGCGCGCCGTCAAAAACATAAAAAATCGGCGCGGTGAACATGACCGGAAGCAGCAGCGTATTAAGAATAAAATCCCGCTGCTGATAATCTCGGATCGATATCGCGATACAGACCAGAATCGAACTCCAAAACAGGACGCAAAGGATAAGAAAAAGCAGTAAATATAAAAAGCTCGAAAGAGGGAACGTTTCGCCGTAGACCGACGCGACCATATATAAAACGGTCGATTGGATTAAAGTTCCGGCGAGCGGTATCGTCGAGATACCGACGATATAAGCCGCAGGATGGACGCCGTTTAAAATTTTCATCGACAGCAAACCCCAACGCTTATCGATCACGACGCGGTAGACGCATTGGCACATCTGCCGAAACAGCTGCATCGCCATAATTCCGATCAGAGAGTACGTCAGGAAGCTGACGTTCCGCCCGGCATAAGCGACATTGCCGAAGGTCGCTTGAATCCCGATCGAATAAAAGAAAAAATACAGGATCGGCGAAAGTAGACTGCTCCAAATCATGCTTGCGTTGGTTCGCATGGCTTTCAACTCGATCGAAATCATAACCGACAGACCTTTGAACCCCAAAGGCGCTTTACGAATATACAGATCGGATTTAAGCTTCATTATTTTCCTCCCGACTGAGCCGCTGCGCCAGATTCAATTGATTCATCCGGATATCTTTGATTTGAATCGATTTCAATAATTCCGGCAGGACGGAGAAGAACTCATTCGCGTTATCGTCCGATACGCGAATCGTCGAATCTTCAAGCTCCGCGCCAAGTCTCCTCAATACGTTCAGCCCGGATTCATCGAAGCTCCCGTCATACGTAACCGTAACCGTCCGCCGATTCAGCGCCGTCTTCAGGAATTCGGACATTTCCCCGAAAAACACCTGTTTTCCCTGATCGACGACAAGGATTTTCCCGCAATACGTCTCCAACATGTTCAAATCATGCGACGATACGAGAACCGAACATCCCGTTTCGCCGCACTGTTCCGATAAATACGCAAACATCCGTTTCGAATAATGAAAATCGAGCCCCGCCGTCGGTTCGTCTAAAATCGCGATTTTCGGACGATGAACCAATGCGCGCGCGACCTGCGCCCGCTGGAGCTGCCCGCCGGACAAACTGTCCGAAGCGCGTCTTTTCAGCGCCGTCAGGTCTAAAATCGCCATGATCCGATCGGCGGATTCGCGCGCGGCGCGCTTTCCGATTCCCACCAGGTCGGCGCCGATCAGGATATTATCTTCAACGTTCAGGTACCAGTCGATCGTCTGCCGCTGCGCGCTGACGCCGAAATCATGATAGGTCAGCGTATCGGCGCAGCGGATCGAACCGTCGTCAGGTTTGAGATAGCCGGAGATCAGGTTCAGCAGCGTCGATTTTCCCGCGCCGTTTCTGCCGACAACGGCGACCATCTCGCCGGGTTCGACTGTCAGGTTGATTGCAAAAATACCGTTCCGGGTTCCGGGATAACAATAAGATACGTTACGGCATGTCAAAACAGCCATATTACAACCTCGCAATAGGATTCAATAAATATGCTTATCAATTTATTGCGAATTTTGAATTCGCGTCCGACAGCGACTTAGTCGCGGACGCGGATCCGTAACCGTTCTATCATGGATCCCCCGGTTCTTTCCGCCGGATGAACCGGCGTAACTGAATGACACGCTTAATATTATAAATCTCCTCTTCGAATTGAAAAGTCAATTAAAGAGGAGATTTTATAGCCGTGAATCGACTCGGAACGGACTATCCGATAACCGGCCGGTACGTTTTCCGTTCGGCGAATTCCCGCGCTTTTCCGTCGTTCCAGTTCTGAACCGGACGGTAATATCCGGTAATCCGGCTGTAAATTTCCGTCGCCTTTCCGCAGCAGGGGCAAACCGCCTGCTCTCCCGCCAGATAACCATGATCCGCGCAAACCGAATACGTCGGCGACAGCGTATAATACGGCAGCGAGTAATTTTCCGCGACCGAACGGACGAGCGCTTCCGTCGCTTTCCAATCGGGCATCCGTTCGCCTAAAAAGACATGAAAAACCGTGCCCGAGGTATATAAAGGCTGTAATTCATCTTGCAAATCCAGCGCGGCGAAAAGATCGTCGCCGAACGAGACCGGAAGATGCGAGCTGTTCGTATAATACGGCGCGTCGGAACCTTCGCCCGCGGTTCGGATCGCGGGAAATCTTTCTTTATCATGCTTCGCGAAACGGTACGCGGTCGATTCCGCCGGCGTCGCTTCGAGATTATATAAATCGCCGTACTGTTCCTGGAACGTCTGGAGCCGCTCGCGCATGAAATTCAACACGCGCTTGGCGAAATCCATCGAATCGGCGGCGCTCAGATCCGATCCCAGCCACGCCGCGTTTAAGCAGGCTTCGTTCATCCCAACAATCCCAATCGTCGAAAAATGATTCCGCAGCGTTCCCAGATAACGTTTCGTATACGGATAAAAATCGGCGTTCATCAAATCGGTAACGACTTTACGCTTGATTGAAAGCGAACGGGCGGCGATTTCCATCCGTTTTTCAAGTATTTCAAAAAACGCTTTTTCGTCCGCCGCTTCAAACGCGATCCGCGGCAAATTAATCGTCACGACGCCGATCGAACCGGTATTTTCGCCGCTTCCGAAGTAGCCGCCGCTCTTTTTCCGCAGCTCGCGTAAATCGAGGCGCAGGCGGCAGCACATGCTCCGCACGTCGCTCGGTTCCATATCGCTGTTGATATAGTTCGAAAAATACGGCGTTCCGTATTTCCCGGTCAGCTCGAACAGCAGCCGGCGGTTATCGTTCCGCGCCAGATCGAATTCTTTCGTAATCGAATAAGTCGGAATCGGGTACTGGAAGCCGCGGCCGTTCGCGTCCCCTTCCAACATCGTTTCCAAAAACGCGCGGTTAATCATATCCATTTCGGGCTGACAGTCGCCGTACGTGAAATCCATCGGTTTCCCGGCGACAATCGCCGGAAGTTCCGCCTGATCCGCCGGAACCGTCCAATCGAGCGTAATATTCGAAAACGGCGCCTGCGTACCCCAACGGCTCGGCGTGTTGACGCCGTAAACGAACGACTCGATACATTTTTTAACCTGATCGTAGGTCAAGTTGTCAACGCGGACGAAGGGCGCTAAAAAAGTATCGAACGAGGAAAACGCCTGCGCGCCCGCCCATTCGTTCTGCATGATTCCCAAAAAATTGACCATCTGGTTACAGAGGACGGACAGATGCTTCGCCGGGGAGGAAGTAATCTTACCCTCGATTCCGCCCAAGCCTTCGACGATCAGCTGCTTCAGCGACCATCCGGCGCAGTAACCGGTCAGCATCGACAGGTCGTGCAGGTGCAGCTTGCAGGACCGATGGGCTTCGGCGATTTCCTCGTCATAGATTTCCGAAAGCCAGTAATTCGCCGTAATCGTCCCGGAGTTGCTCAAAATTAAGCCGCCGACCGAATACGTCACCGTCGAATTTTCCTTGACGCGCCAATCGTTAACTTTCAGATAATCGTCGACGACCTTTTTATAATCGAGCAGCGTCGACGCCGCTGCGCGGATATTCGCGTGCTGTTTCCGATATAGGATATACGCGCGCGCGACCGCGATAAATCCGGACTGCATCAGGACGCGTTCCGCGCTGTCCTGAATCGTTTCGACCGAAATCGTACAATTTTCGCTGCGCTCGATAAAATCCGAAATAACCCTGAGCGTCAGCAGTTCCAACACATCCTCGCTGACCGCGGTTTCGGTCGCCGCAAACGCTTTTCCGATCGCGGTCCGAATTTTATCCGAGTTAAAATCGACGATCGCCCCGTCTCTTTTTTCAATCATGAATTTCATTTTGTTCCTCCTGTAAATTTATTTCGTCTTCGCCGCGCAGCGCGGCTTTCGGCAGTCCGTTTCGGCGCAAACGTCCGATCATCGAACGCAGTTCGGCAGCGGAATAAGCGCTCAAACCGGGTCGAATCACGTTCGGATTCGCTTCGAACGAGGAAAAAACGACGCGTTCATCGGCGATCC
>JASBYO010000132.1 GCA_029983925.1 Flexilinea sp. | reverse complement strand
CGGGTGAATTCCGTTTTTAACGGATAGTAGTTCGGACCGCGCGCCGGCGTTAACGGCTTAAGAGTGGGTTCCGTTTGGAACCAAACCGGGTGGTACCGCGGAGATTCCGTCCCTGACAGGGGCGGTTTTTTATTGAATTTCGATCGGTTTTTAAAACCGGTACGACGCTTTGAGAGGATTAGGCATAAATGGCAGAAGATTTATTTCAACAGCTCGCTTCCTACGAAACGGAAGCGTTAGCGGCGCTCGACGCCGCGCAGGACGAAAGCGCCTTATCGCGCTGGAAATCGACTTATTTAGGAAAAGCTTCGTTCGTCCAGCAGGTTTTCAGCCGGATGGGGCAGGCGGCGAAAGAAGACCGCCCGAGACTCGGCCAGGCCGCGAATAAAGCGCGGACGACGCTCGAAGCCGCTTTCGAATCGCGCAGCGCGGCGGCGGCGGAAAAGGCGCTGGCCGACAAACTGGCGTCGGAACGGATCGACGTGACGCTCCCCGGACGCCCGGTCCGAAAAGGACGGCTTCATCCGTCGACGCAGAACGTCCGCGAGATTTTAGCCGTTTTAGCCGAGCTCGGATTCGAAATTTTCCGATCCCCGGAGGTCGAAACCGATATCAACAATTTCGAACTCCTCAATATCCCGGCGTATCATCCGGCGCGCGACATGTGGGACACGTTTTACACGACCGATCCGGGCGTATTGCTGCGGACGCATACGTCGCCGGGGCAGATTCACGCCATGAAAAAAT
The DNA here is from genome assembly GCA_029983925.1 of Flexilinea sp. Taxonomy (GTDB): domain Bacteria; phylum Chloroflexota; class Anaerolineae; order Anaerolineales; family Anaerolineaceae; genus Flexilinea. The sequence continues at coordinate 4,033 of JASBYO010000132.1, read as the reverse complement.
TCGCGCCGGAACCGATCCGCGTCGCCCTTCCCGGAATGTGCTTCCGTTATGAGCAGGTCAGCGCGCGTTCGGAGATTCAATTCAACCAGATCGAGCTGCTCGCGGTCGGAAGGAATATTTCGTTCGCCGATTTGAAAGGAACGCTGGAAGACTTTGCCCATCGCATGTTCGGGAATAACGTCCGGACGCGCTTCCGCCCGTCGTATTTCCCGTTTACGGAGCCGAGCGCGGAAATGGACGTCGAATGTTTCCTCTGCGGCGGAAAGGGTTGTTCCATGTGCAAGAATTCCGGCTGGCTGGAAATCCTCGGCTGCGGCATGGTTCATCCGACCGTTCTTCGCAACGGCGGGTACGATCCGGCGATTTATTCCGGCTACGCCGCCGGGATGGGACCCGAACGGATCATGATTTTACGGCACGCGATCGACGATATTCGCAATTTCTGGAACAACGATATTCGATTCCTGGAGCAATTCTGATGAACATTCCTCTTTCATGGCTTAAAGATTACGTTGACCTCGACCTTCCACTCGAAGAAATTGCCTGCGTCATGACGATGGCGGGGCTGGAAGTCGACGAAGTTAAATTGTTGGGGCTGGCTGGGCCGGATAACGACCGCCACGGGTTCAAATTCACCGGGCTACCCTGGCCGGCGGATAAATTCGTCGTCGCCGAAATTCAGGAAGTCAATCCGCATCCGGACGCCGACCGTTTGGTGCTGTGCGAGTTGGATGACGGTACGGGCGTGCGGACGATCCTGACCGGCGCGCCCAACCTGTATCCATTCAAGGGCGCAGGACGGCTCGATCCGCCGCTGAAAGTCGCTTACGTCCGCGAAGGCGCGGTCCTTTACGACGGCCATAAAGCCGGTTTTGAGCTGACAAAACTGAAACGGACGAAGATCCGCGGTTTCGAAACGTGCTCGATGGTCTGTTCTGAAAAAGAATTGGGCTTATCCGAGGAAAGCGACGGGATTATTATTTTCGACCCCGACGCGCCGACCGGGATGCCGCTGGCGGATTATATCGGCGACGCCGTGTTCGTCGTCGATATTTTGCCGAACATGGCGCGAAACGCCTGTATCCGCGGGGTCGCGCGCGAAATCGCGGCGCAGCTCAACAAGCCGCTCAAAACGCAGGCGCTCACGGTCCAGCCGAGCGGAACCCCGCTCGACGGGCTGGCGTCGGTCGAAATCCGCGATCCCGAATTAAATCCGCGTTTCATTCTCGGCTATGCCGAAGGATTGCGAGCGCAGCCAAGCCCGCAGTGGGTCCAGCGCCGGTTGAACGCCGCCGGAATGCGACCGATTAACAGCATCGTCGACGCCACCAACTACGTCATGCTCGAGACGGGCTTCCCGCTCCACGCGTTCGATTACGATTCGCTTAAGAAACGCGTCGACGGCGCCGCGCCGAAAATTATTACCCGCCGCGCCGAGGACGGCGAAATTTTACGGACGCTCGACGACGTTGAACGCCGCCTGGACAGCTCGATGATGCTTGTGACCGACGAGGCCGGCGCGCTATCGATCGCCGGAATCATGGGCGGGCAGGAAAGCGAAATCCTGCCCGGGACCAAAAATGTGCTGCTCGAATCCGCGGCCTGGAACTTCGTCAATATCCGTAAAACGGCGGCGAAGCTGCGCCTGAACAGCGAAGCCGGATATCGGAACAGCCGCGGCGTCCATCCGCATATCGCACGCGAAGCCTGCGCGGCCTGTCTGTCGCGGATGGTCGAATGGAGCGGCGGACGGATCGCGCCCGGCTTGATCGACAACTATCCGAACGCTGCCGCCGACAGCGTCAACGAACTCAGCGAGGCTGAAATCGGCCGCGCCCTGGGCGTAACGATCCCGATCGCCGACGCTGCCGAATACCTGCGCCGATTGGACTTCGTTATAGAACTGAACGCCGACGGGAAATCGCTGAAAGCGACGACGCCTCCGTACCGGCTCGATATCGGCGAAGGCCTGATCGGGAAAGCCGACCTGATCGAGGAAGTCGCGCGCGTTTACGGGTATGATCGGATCCCGATGACGCGGATGAGCGACGAGCTTCCTCCGGCGTATTCGAACCCGATGATCCTGTTTGAAAATAAGGTCCGCGACGAGCTCGTCAACGCCGGATTAAACGAGATTGTGACTTACCGGATGACGTCCCCCGAACGCGAAGCGCGCGTTTTCGGCGCCGAAACGGAACGCTACGTCCGGTTGGCGAATCCGATATCGCCGGACCGAACCGTGATGCGGACGAGTCTGCTGCCGGGCCTGCTCGAAGTTGTCGAGCGGAACGTCCGGCTTAGCGATACGATCGGATTTTTCGAAATCGGCCCGGTCTTTTTACCGATCGCCGGGAAAGCTCTCCCGAAAGAAGAAATCCGCCTGACGGCCGCGATGAGCGGGAAACGTTTGACGGACAGTTGGGATTCCCATTCGAAAGCGCAGATCGACTTTTTCGATTTGAAAGGCGTTTTGGAAGCGCTCGTAACCGGACTGCATTTAGAAAAATTATCGCTGAATCCGACGCTTCTCCCCTATTGCCATCCGGGCAAAGCGGCTGAAATCCGGCTCGGCGATACGGCGGTCGGCGTTATCGGCGAGCTTCATCCTGCGCTCGGAAAGGCGTTCGATTTGGGGCTGAACCCGGTCGTCGTTATGGACTTGAATCTGGAAGCGATTCAGCCGATAACGGACGAAAATTATAAGGTTCGTCCAATTTCGACGTTCCCGATGATTTTTGAGGATATCGCCGTAATCGTCGATGAGACGCTGCCGGCCGCGGAAGTGATCGCGCTGATCCGTCAAACGGGCGGAAAGCTGTTGAAACAGGTCGAGCTGTTCGATATTTTCCGTTCCGAAGCGATCGGCGCGGATAAGAAGAGCCTGGCGTTCAGCCTCGCCTATCAGTCGGACGAGAAAACGCTGACCGATAAAGACGCGACCGCGATCCGGAATAAGATCGTCCGCCGCCTTGAGCAGGTACTGAAAGCGAAGCTACGCAGCGCGTAGCTATCTGCGAAAACTAAAGTTCGGGAGCGGCTTGAAGATCGGACGCTCCCGCTTATTTTAATTTATGTACGAATAGCTCGTCCTCAAATTCATGGGAAGCAACAATCAAACAAATGAATATACATAAATACATTAAGATAAAAGAAGAAGTTCCTCCACTGGATTTATTTCAACCGAAGAAGAGGGAACTTCCGTAATACAATTTATTTTCCGAACAGGTTCAAATACTTCTTACAAATCTAAGATTTATCTCGATTCTTCTTATTTCTATCGGACGAAAAAATTCGCGATCGAAAAATAAAATTCGCAATCAAAACTGCCAGTCCAGCCAACGCAGAATAAACTGCCTCGATAGTTTTGTCTTTCCAAATCAAAAAGGCAATAAAACTGAGAAACGCCAAAACAATGATGAATGCGAATATAAGACCACGATTCGCTAACCATCGATCGGTCTCTTGTTCTCTCTCATTTATTTTCGATTCCATTCGCTGATTATCGATTTGAGATTCGACGATCAGCCTTTCCATCGTGTGACGATGTTGCTGTTCGTATTCAGCCAATCTGAGAATCCGTTCCGGAGCGGTAGGCTCTACTTCTTTATAACTCGCCAACCAGTCAGGCGGTGGAACAGGACTTTTAATAAGTTGACGGGATATGGAGAGCGTCCGAATAACTTGCTCAATTTTTTGGCTTTTACTCTCGTTCGGATTATCCAAACTATTTACAATCGCTTCCGCGAGTTGGCCGATTTCATTATCCCAATCCGCACTTAAGTTGGAATCATCGCTTTCATTTGATTCAAAACCGATTTCTTCGGGACCGCCCATTTTATTCAATTCCAACGTTATATTTTTCAACCGCCCGATATAAATCCTGCCCGATTTTTTCCCAGTCGCCTTTTAATTTCGCCGTGTCGTCATCGAAAGTTTTCAATCGAATCGTAGGCGTCGTTCTAGACACCCGCGAATTTCTCTTCGGGATTTTACCCATCGGAGAGAATATTCTATCGAATCCTTCAAGGATATA
>JASBYO010000131.1 GCA_029983925.1 Flexilinea sp. | reverse complement strand
CCTTCACGATATTCGGATGATCCAGTTTTGCCAACGCACGCGCTTCACGGCGGAACCGCTCCGGCAGCGTTTTGAGCTGATCGCCGGTGAAAGCGTCTTTGCGGATGAGCTTGATCGCGACCGACCGGTCTAGATGCGGATCGTAAGCTTGGTAGACGATTGCCATGCAGCCGCGCCCGATTTCACGTTCGATTACGTAACGTCCGTTCGTTTTCACGCTGTGTTCTGTCATGGCTATGGCTTCCTTTCGGATTGGGTATACTTCGACAAATATTAATGATGTTATCAAAAAAATAGGCGGGATTGCAAGGAAATTCTGAAAATTTTTTTAATGAATTTAGTTTTTTGCTTGTATTATCGATTCCCGCCCCGCTCCGTATTAAACCCCAGCGTCTTCAGCAGCGCGGCATTATTCCGCCAATTCTTCGCCACTTTAACCTTCAGTTCGAGATAGACCTTTCGTTCCGTCATCTTTTCAATCTCGACGCGCGCGTCCGATCCGATCTTCTTTAACATCGAACCGTTTTTCCCGATCACGATGCTTTTATGCGCCTCGCGATCGAGCAGCAAAGTAGCCTGGATATACGACTGCGTCGGGCTGCGGTCGATAAATTCGTCAAGCCGAACCGCGATCGCATGCGGAATTTCGTCGTCAAGGTTATTCAGCAGCGCTTCACGGATCAGGTCGCGCGCTATTTCGCGTTCGTACATATCGGTAATCTGATCCGGATCGTAAAATCGCGGTCCTTCGGGAAGCCGTTCGATCAGCGTTTTCAGCAATTCGGAACAGCCTAATCCGGTTTGGGCGGATATTTCGGCGAAAACTGCGCCGGGCAACGCGGCGCGGAACGCCGCGCCAACATGCTCGCGTTTCTTCCCGCGCAGCAGGTCGACTTTATTCAGCGCGACGACGACGCGTTCGGATAGATTCAGCTTTTTAAACGTCTCGGCGATAGCCTCGTCGTCGGGCGTCGGTCGGTCGGACGCGTCGACGATCCAAAGAATCCAATCCGCGTCTGTAAACGTCCCGCGCGCCGCGTCGTTCATCATTTCTCCCAGTTTCGATTTGGCGCGATGAATCCCCGGCGTATCGATCAGGATTAACTGCGCGTCGTCGGTTGTAATAATACTGAGTTGGTTGCGCTGCGTCGTTTGCGGACGCGGGGATACGGCGGCGATTTTTTGACCGAGAAGGCGGTTCGTCAGCGTTGATTTACCGACGTTCGGGCGTCCGACGACGGCGATAAAGCCGGAGCGATGCGTTTTTGGCGCTGAATGATTTTCAGCTGCCGGTTTCGATTCGTTTTCCATTTTCCTCGTTTTCAGCCGCGTCAGGGATCGTTTCGGACGCGGCCAGTTTTATTTTTTTCGCGCGCGGGTAGCGCTTGATTTCCAGCTCTCGTTTCATCGCGGCGTGCTTCGAAGCGACTTCCTCGACGTATATAAGCGTTACCGGCCGACGCGCGCGCGTGTAAGCGCTGCCGGAGCCGCTGTTATGCTGCCTGACGCGGCGCGCCGGATCGAGCGTCCAGCCGGTATAAAAACTTCCGTCGGCACAGCGGACCATATAACAGTAATAACGCTGCGCGGCGGGTTCGATCGATCCCGACTCGTCCGCCGCCGTCAATTCTTTTTTTTTCGGTTAGCGAGCGCGCCGAAGAAAAACTGGCCGAGGCTGTCGCCGAGAGAGACGCGTTCCGTTCGCGGTTCGTTTTCTCTTCTCCAGGTAGCTTTTTCGTACTCTTCAAGCCATTTTTCGCGTCCGCTTTTCGTTCCCTCGATCAGGCGAGTCAACGTTTCCGCGTCGTCCGCATTCAGCGCGTCGCGAATCTCCTTCAGGACCGAGACGGCTTCCTGAAGCGCCGATACGCAAAATTCACGGTTGGCGAGCAAGTCGTCCGCAAGCGATGATCCGCTCCATTCTTTTTTCACGAGCGCGCTTAATCGGTAAAACGGTTTTCCGCCGAATTTGCGCTGATCGTTCCAGCCGCTCGACCGAAAAGACGCGGCGGAAAACGCGTAAGCGGCGATCGCGGGGGCCAGTTCCGAGCGCGCCGTCAGTCCGTCGATTTCCGACGCGTCGGCGAACGCGCAGTGCGCGCCGAGGAGGACTGCTAAATCCTGCGCGAGTTCTAAGACTTCAGGGTCGGTCGAATCGAGCGCCGCGATCGTCAGCGTTCCGCCTTTGAATAAATCTTCGCGCGCGCCCCGCCAACCGTCCGCGGGATCGTCGAACGCCGCGCGGTTTAATCCCACGTGGATGCTGATGAATTGATCCGGTTTGGCTAAATATTTTCGCGCCGTCCGGTAGGCGCGCCGTTTATTGAGGCTGAAATCGATGACCGTTGCGTCCGCCTTTAATTCAGAAGCGATCGTCTCCAGCGTGGGATCGAGCTCGGAGCCCGGAATTGCCAGAACGACGATATCGGCGTTTTTGACCGCTTTGGGTAAATTATGTTCAATTTGATCGACGGCGTCAGAGCGCTTTGCGGCTTCTTCCGCGCTTTTTAAATGATCCGCGCCGACGCGGAAGAGGTCTTTTTTTTGGTAACGCAGCGCGAGGCCGATTGACGCGCCGATTTCGCCGAGTCCGATGATCGTAATTTGAATCGTCATATTTTGAATTAGGCTCCTATGAAAAGTCGGTAAATGAATCCGATGATCGGCCCGATCGTCCGGGCGAAGAGGTCGACGCGCAGGTACGGCAGCACCAATAGAAGAATCAGCAGCAGCTGCGGCCCGTAGGCTTGAATTCGGATCCAGGCCCCGCGAATCCGATCCGGAATATACGCATCGGCGATTTTTTCGCCGTCAAGCGGCGCGATCGGGATCAGGTTGAATACGCCGAGACTGATATTGATCAGCGCGAATTGATGAAAAAAGAACGCTCCCCAGCCTGAATTCAAATACGGAATATTCAGGCGGATCAACAGCGCGGCAGCCAGCGCCAAAAGAAAATTCGAAAGCGGCCCGGCGGCGGAAACGATCACCATGCCGGACTTATGGCTGCGGTTGACGATATCGCTGCGGACGGGGACCGGTTTCGCCCACCCGAAACCGACGAACAGCAGCATAATAGCGCCGTACGGATCGATATGGACGAGCGGATTCAGCGTCATGCGTCCGGCGTTTGCCGCCGTATCGTCGCCAAGCGCGTACGCGGCGCGCGCGTGGGAATACTCGTGGACCGCGAACGCGATCAGCAGCGTAACCGCGCGGACAATGTATAATGGTAATTGATTCATCAGTCCCATACGTATTATTATACCTGTGCGGATGCGCGGGAGACGCTGACGCCGGGAGAGTCGGGTTGATCGGGACCGGAAAAGCTTGGTCGGGAAAAGGGAGAAAGAAAGATCATGCACGAGTTTGTTCAAAAACGAAATGAAAAATTGGCGCCCATTGTTGTCGCTAATCTGAAGCGGCATTTTTTCGACGCTTATTCCTGCGCGACATCAGCAGAGGCGAAAATATTGGCGCTGTCGCTCATTCCGGCCGGTTCGAGCGTCGGTTGGGGCGGTTCGATGACGCTTGACGCGCTGGGGATCAAGGACGATTTGCGCGCCGGCGATTACCGTCTTTTCGACCGCGATCTGGCGAAATCGCCGGATGAGCGGGTCGAATTAATGCGCGGCGCGCTGACGGCTGACGTATTCCTGATGAGTTCGAACGCGATTTCGGCGGACGGCCAGCTCGTCAATATCGATGGGAACGGCAACCGTTTGGCCGCGTTGATTTACGGCCCGAAAGCGGTCATCGTCATCGCCGGGATGAATAAAATTGAGGCGACGCTCGATCTGGCTTTGGAACGTGCGCAGACGGTCGCCGCGCCGATCAATACCGGCCGTTTCCCGGGGAAGTCTCCCTGTCGGACGACCGGCGTATGCGCGCGTTGTTTTTCCGAAGATTCCGTTTGCGCGACGGTTGCGGTGACGCGTTTTTCAAAACCGGCGAATCGGGTTAAGGTAATACTTATTAACGAGAACCTCGGATTCTAATCATGCAATCCCGGCAGATTCGGCGCGGCAGGTACGCGCCGGCCTCGGTTTCGCGGGGCCGGAACAATCTTGAACCGGACCGGATATCTTCCCGGCCTGCGGTTATCGGTCGAAATGAAAATGTAAATATGAACCTTTGATACAGGGCGCGTTCATGGTTGCCGCGGCGTATTTTACTGACGAAGGATCGAGCGCTAACCGTTAAGGATTCGTAAATTCAGACGGCTCCGTTTTTTTGTTTTTCAGGTAGAATATTAACGGAATGAGCGGTCGGCGCAAAGACGGATGCCCCGGTACGGTATGCACGATTTTTAGCGCGATCCCTTGACCGGAATTCGGATATCCTTTATACTATTGACTTGCTCATTCAGGAATCGTTTGCTGTTTGATCGAAAAACGGGATTCAGGAGCGGAACGTTAACAGCGCCGACATAGCTCAATCGGTAGAGCAACCGCCTTGTAAGCGGTAGGTCATGGGTTCAAGTCCCATTGTCGGCTCCATGGAAGTTGTATATTTGTATGTGCGCTTGAAACAGTTCAAACGCGCATACGAATCGACAACGGTTCGAAATGGACGGTTACCCAAGTGGCCAACGGGGTCTGACTGTAAATCAGATAGCAGAAGCTTTCGGAGGTTCGAATCCTTCACCGTCCACTTTCAGACAATTTTGGAGCCGATTGCGCTCGAACAGAGTTGCCTGAAGACAAGGGAAGAGCGGTTCCCGTGGGTCAAACGCCCTCATAGCTCAGTCGGCAGAGCGCAGTCTTGGTAAGACTGAGGTCATGGGTTCAAGTCTCATTGAGGGCTCTTTTAGTGAACGGACGTCGCCGTCCTTTTTTATTGAGGAGTGAATAAAAATGGCAAAACAGCATTTCGATCGAAGCAAGCCCCACTTAAACGTGGGTACGATG
>JASBYO010000130.1 GCA_029983925.1 Flexilinea sp. | reverse complement strand
CGTTCGCCCCGCTTTGCGGATCAAGCTCGGGAATTAATTCCAAAGCGAAGGAACGGCATCCCTTGCCGCGGGCGAATCTCCCGCATATCCCGCGCGGATTCGACGCTTGAAATATAGTAAAATTAGGCGTATGAAAATTCTGTGCCACGCGAAAAGATTTCGAATTCTCCGGCAACCCCGACGCTGTTACCTCCTTTGGATCGTTCCGGCGCTTTTCTTCGCGCTCGCCGCGGCCGTCAGCGCCCAGATTCCGACTGTGCATATCCCGACGGTTACGGGTACGGACCGGGGCGTCGTCGTGACGGTTAAAAACGATCCGTCAAACCCGCAGATTAACGTCCGCGGCGGCCCGGGAACGGAGTATGACCGCGTCGGGACGATGGTCATCGGGCAGCAGGCTTCGGCGATCGGACGGACCGAGGGCGGGAACTGGCTGCTGATCGAATATCCGGGCGGGCCGGGCGGTTACGCATGGGTATACGCGCTGTATGTCGATTTTCTGGGCGATCTGCCGGTGGTTGAAATACCCGGGACGCCGACGCCGCGCGTCACGAATACGATCGATCCGACGCTGGCGGCGCGTTTTATCCTGACGAACGAGCCGACGCGTTTAGCGACGTTTACGCAGCCGGCGCCGCTGGTTATTCCGACGTTTATCGGCGCGACGGCGGGAACGGCGAACGGGACGGTTCCGGTCGGGCTGATCGTGATCGTTTTATTCATTTTGGGATTAACGACCGGTTTGATCGCGCTGGTACAGCGAAGATAAATTAAAATAGACGAAAGCGTCCGGTTTCGGACGGGAACAGAGGGTAAATGACAACGATTATACCGGTGGCGGTCGGCGTTCGGTTTTCGAAGGGGAGCCGAATTTATTCGTTCGACGCCTCGACGTTAGCGTCGATCCAGCCGTGGGAGTACGTTCTGGTTGAAACGAATCGCGGGAAACAGATCGGGCAGGTCGTCAAGGTCATGACCGACTATCCGAACGACGGCCCGGAAGCGTTGAAATCCGTGCTGCGTCTGGCGACGGCGGCGGAATTGGCGCTGAACGAGTCGCATAAGATGGTATCGGAGAAAGTCCTTGAATACTGCCGGGATTGGGCGAAGCGCGAAAAATTTGACGAAGTGAAGTTTATCGGCGCCGATATCAATTTTGACCGTTCGTATATGCTTTTGACGTACGCGACGGCGACGGATGAGCGCGTCGATTTGAAAACGCTGCGATACGGCGTCCAATCGACCTTTTCGATCGGCAACGTGGAAATCAAACAATTGGGGCCGCGCGATTTAGCGAAGGCGATCGGCGGGATCGGCGCTTGCGGAAAGACGGAAAGCTGCTGCCGGGGTCATCTCGTCGATTTCAGCAGCATCTCGATCCGCATGGCGAAAGCGCAGGGAATCTCGCTCACGCCGACGGAAATTACCGGGATGTGCGGGCGGCTGCGCTGCTGCATGGAGTATGAAAACGACATGTACGTTGAAAACCGCAAGCTTCTCCCGAAAAAGAAGAAGAAAGTCATGACGCCGCAGGGCGAAGGGAAAGTCGTTGAAGTTTTTCCGTTGAATCTGACGGTTCTGGTCGATATTCCCGAAGTCGGCCGGCGTATTTTCACGAAAGAACAGATCACGTACGACGAAACGCCGCCGACCCCGCCGCAGCCGCAAGGCGCGAAAAAGGGGAAGAATTCGAAAATCGCGGCGAAAAATAATGAGGATGACGATGAATAAAATGAAAATCGGCTGCCATCTATCGGTGTCGAAGGGTTATTATAAAATGGGCGTCGACGCGCTGTCGATCGACGCGAACTGTTTTCAATTTTTTACGCGCAACCCCCGCGGCGGCGCGACGAAAAAGTTGGCTGACGGCGATCTGGAGAAACTGACTGCGCTGATGAAAGAAAACGATTTCGCGCCGATTTTGGCTCACGCGCCGTACACGCTGAACCCGGCCGCAGCGGATGAGCGGGTTCGCGAATTCGCGCTGATGGTCATGCAGGACGATTTACGGATTTTAGAGGGTATCCCGGGTAATTATTATAATTTTCATCCCGGCAGTCATGTCGGACAGGGCGCGGAAAAAGGAATCGAACTGATCGTTGCGCATCTGAATCAGGTTTTGGATCCCGGCTTGCGGACGACGGTGCTGTTGGAAACGATGTCGGGAAAGGGAAGCGAGGTCGGACGCACGTTTGAGGAGATTCGCGCGATTATCGATCGCGTCGATCATCCGGAGCTGCTGGGCGTGTGCATGGACAGCTGCCATATATATTCGGCGGGATACGATATCGTCAACGATTTGGACGGCGTATTGACGGCGTTTGATAAAGTTATCGGGCTGGAGCGCCTGAAAGCGATTCACCTGAACGACAGCATGAAGCCCTTCAACTCGCATCTGGACCGGCACGAGAAAATTGGCGCGGGGACGATCGGGCTTGAGGCGCTGGTCCGGTTCACGAATCATCCGGTTTTGCGCGCGCTGCCGTTTTATCTGGAGACGCCGCATGAAGATTTAACCGGATATGCGGAAGAGATTCGCGTTTTACGCGAGGCGTATCAGGGATAAGGAAAAGAATTGGAATTATCAAGCGAGTGTCTCAAAACGAATTCCATTGCAACAAAATGCACCCGTTTATTTGTCCGCGCATTGATCGACTCCCACCCGTCCCTACGCGCTTAGGCGCTGGGCAGGTGGGGCAACAATGCCTGACTTTTAAATAATTTTATGCGAAGGAGGGGATTTTCAACCGAAAATCCCCTCCTTCGCTTCATCCGCCCCAGTTTTTCGGGCCATTCACAAAAGTTGCAGCATCACTCATTCCGAATTAGAAAGAAATGCTTTGACAATATTCTCAAGAACATTTTTGGATTCCGACTTTTGAAACGGCTCCTTTTGTTTTGTGTGAAACGCTTCGCTGTTTTACGATTGGTCCATCGATCGTCTTTTCTTATCACCATAGAAAATATTTCATGACCAGATCTGAAACCGTCAGCGTCGCTTCCGCGTCTTGATCGTTCGATCCGGCGAGTAACGTAATTTCAATGAAATGAATGTCGTTCGGATTAATTCCCAATAGATTTTCGCTGACCTCTTGCGCTAAATTGATCGAAAAATTTTTATTGACCTGATCTGACTCGATTTCTATATAATGCGAAGTATTTGTGTCTTTAATTTTTTCGGGCGCGCCGACGGCCGGACCCCCGGCAAAGGGGTTTTCGTTTAAGGTGCTTAAAGCTGTGAACCCGAGGTGATTGTTAAACAGATCGTAGTAATCGAGAACGATCGCCGAATATCCGGTTCCGCTGAAGCCGAATATTAATCCTCTTGTGGCAATCGATTCAAACGTTGCGGAAAAAGTTAAGTTGATTGAATTTACCGGTACGGTTTGCGTAAAGTAAATATTCCCCAATCCGGTTTGATTGATTTGCAGCGCGCGATCGAAGAGGCTGTTTTTCGATTCGACGATACTTGCCTTGCTCGATCCGCCTTCGTCGGTCAAGACGCGTTCCCAGCCGTCGTAATCCATTAAAAAATAACCGTTTCGAATCAAGTTATCCGGGTCGGGCGACGGCAGCGTCGGTTCGAATGGGATATCAATCATCGGTTCGCGCGCGTTGTTGGCTGCCGATTCCGTCGGGAAGAATTTCTCCGGATCGGCAATAATAATTTCTTCGGGATCCTCAAATAGCTGTTCTGACGGAGACGCGGTTGGTAAAGGCGCTAAGATTTGCGGTTCATTTTCCGCCGCCGGCTCCTTTGAATTCGGCATAGCGGTATCGGAACCGGAAAATAGATTTGAAATTATTGCGCCGGCGACTCCGCTGATAATTTCGTCGCCGAACGAAATTTCCGCAGCGGCAGATTTTGGGATTGGGCTGTTATTCTTATCGATCATGACGGCGATGATCAGAATTGTAAAAAAGATAACGATGTAAGAGATGTATTTTTTCATGAGACGCTCCGCTGGTATTCGTTTTCAATAATCATTATACGGTTGGAGAAGCGCGGATTTATCGATATTGTCTGTTAATTCGATGAAAAAATATAGGTAGTTTCTTTTTTCATCCGTATCGATAGGCAATATAATAAGCATGGGCGTCCAGGATGTGTCCTGTCGGGAGGATGAATGAATGCAAATAAACTGAAAATAATCGCGCTTGTTTCGATGTTTTACGACCATGTCAGTCGGATTTTTCCGATGGAGTCCGTATTCGAGTCTTTTGCGGAACGCTTGATTTCCATGTATCCGCAAGGCGCCGACCGTATCGCGGATTTCTTTTTAGATACGCTCCCGTTGTTGTTAAGTTATTTTGGCCGCCTGGCCGCGCCGTTGTTTATGTTCTGCCTGACGCTCGGATTCCGATATACGAAAGACATCCGAAAATATTTAGCGCGGTTATTGGTTTTCGCCGTGATCGCGCAGCTTCCGTATATTCTTTTTTTCCAGGGGATCGACCGTGCGATGGGGTTGGACGAGATTACGCCGTTTTACGAGATCGATCTGAATATCCTGTTCACGCTGGCGACCGGGTTAGGGGCGTTGACGATTTACGAGCGCGCGAAGGAAAGCCGGCCGAAATTGGCGCTGCTGCCGGTTGCGGCTGCGATGGTTTTGGCGAATCTGCTGAATATGGAAGGATACTGGACTTATATTCTGTATATCTTCGCGTTCTATGCGACGCGGGATCTGCTCGCAGCGGAGAAGGCTGCTGTCTGGATTCCGGTGATCCTGATCGGGCGGTGGAAGCTGATTTATATGGCGCTGAAAATGCCGAATTTCACTTGGGTGAATACGGTGCTGATCAACACGCTGGGCGTTTATTTGGCGGTGCCGCTGACGTTTTTATATAACGGCGAGAAGGGGAAATCGTCAAAATTTTGGCAGTACGGCGCGTACCTTTTTTATCCGGTTCACTTGTTGGTCCTCGGTTGGCTCGGGTTTATTTATCCGATCGGCTGACGGAGATTTTATTTCGAAAAATAAGAAGGCGCGGTTTGATCCGCGCCTGTTTTGATCGGTTGGATATTTAT
>JASBYO010000129.1 GCA_029983925.1 Flexilinea sp. | reverse complement strand
GCGATATCCGAAACTTTCCGCATAAGCGCTTCCCGGCTCCGGCTAAATTTGTTCGTCTGAATTTGCCGATTTTGAAAAAAGAGACTATGATTATAATCATATAAACGCGGATTGACGTTCGATACCGCAGCTTATCGGTTCAACACAATTTCAGAAAGGATTTGCAGAATATGAAGAAGATTTTATCCATCCTGGCCGTATTATCGTTTTTGACTTTCGCTTTCGCCGCCGTCAGCGCCCAAGACGCGGTCACGCTGAAAGTCTGGGAATCCGTCGGCGGGCCGGACGAATGGCTCATCCAAGCCGGGGAAAAATTTACGGAGCTTCATCCGAACGTCACGATCGAATTCGTCAACGTTGAACTTCAGGATTCTTCGGTCCAGATCGCCCTCGACGGTCCGTCCGGAATCGGCCCCGATCTTTTCGCCGCGCCGCATGATAAAATCGGCGAACTGGTTGCCGGCGGACATATCCTGCCGACCGTCGACGCCGAAGCCGTAGCCGCCGCGGTTCTTCCGTCGGCCGCTCAGGCTTTAACCTACGACGGAACGCTTTACGGGTATCCGACGTCAGCCGAAACCTACGCGCTGTATTACAACAAGGCGCTGGTCGATACGCCGCCGACCAGCTTTGAGGAACTCGCCGCCTGGACGAAAACGTTCAATGAAGAGAATCCGGATAAATACGGCTTCGTCATGGACGTTTCGAACGCCTATTACACCATCCTGTTCACGACGATGAACGGGAACCGTCTCTTCGGTCCCGACGGCGTCGATACGTCGTCGTCTTATTTAGCGACCGAAGACGCGGTCGCCGGGATGAAGATCTTCCAGGCGCTGCACGATGTCGTTCCGTTCAACGCCTCCGATCTCGATACCGCTAATGCCGACGGCGCCTTCTCCGCCGGGAACGCCGCGATGCATATTTCCGGGCCTTGGAACGTCGCGAAGTTCACCGAAGACGGGATCGATTTCGGCGTCGCCGCGCTCCCGTCGCTGGATGGAGAAACGCCGGCCGCTTCGTTCTCCGGCACGCGCGGAATGTTCGTTTCGGCATACTCGGATCATCCGGAAGAAGCCGCCGAATTTGCCCTCTTCCTCATCTCGGAAGAAATGCAGGCGTTACGATATGAGATTGTCGGCGCGCTGCCGTCAATCCCGATGCAAGTCGAGTCGGAAATTTCGAACGGCTTCATTGAACAGCTGAAATACGCGTTCCCGATGCCGTCGGTTCCGGCGATGACCGCGTTCTGGGATTCCGCCGGCGCCGCGTCCGCGAATATCTGGGACGGCGCCGACGTCGAAGCCGAGCTTAAGACGCTTGATACCGTTATCGTCAACTCAACTGCGCAATAAAGAACCGAATTAGACTGAAACCTCCGGGCCGACAGGAAAAACCGAAAGCCCGGAGGCTTTTTTAACCCGCTTCGCCCCGCATGTCTTTCAGAAACGCCGTTCCACGCGGATCGTCAAAATATTTCCGTTCTTTAAAGCCTATCCAGAATTAGGCGTTTGATATATAATTTTTATACTCAATTCAATATCCGGATTAATGAAAGGAGTCATTCATATGGCAGCCATATCCAGTCTCCGAGCCGATCCTGTACGGCATAAAATTAAATGGACTTCTATCCTGTTCATGGGATTGGGGCATCTGATCCACTTGAAGCAATACGTCAAAGGCGTTTTGTTCGCCCTGATCGAAATCCTGTTTATCGTGTTCCTGCCGCGAATCGCCGCGAAAATCGGCGGACTGATCACATTAGGCGAATCTCAACCGGATCTGCCGGTCAAACTGCGCGATCACTCGACATTTATGATGATCGACGGAATCGTCATGATCGCGGTTATTTTCATCTTTATCGTTCTGTACGCGCTTTCGGTTCAGAGCGCCTTATCGGATTATGACGAACGGAAGCTGACCGGAAAAAGCGCCTCCGGACAGAATATTTTCGAAGAACTTGCGAATAAATCGTTCCCGATCCTCGGCTTGATGCCTTCGATACTCCTGGTCATCTTTTTTATCGTCGTACCGCTCCTTTTTTCGGTTCTGGTCGCGTTTACCGACTATTCCGCCCCGGAGCATATCCCGCCGAACAATACGGTAAATTGGGTCGGGCTGACAAATTTTAAAACGCTCTTCGGCGGAGATAATATCTGGTCGGGCGCGTTCGGACGCGTCGCGCTGTGGACGATCCTTTGGGGCGCAGCGGCGACGGTAACCTGCTACGCCGGCGGGATTATCATGGCGACCGTTCTGACCCAACTGAAAATCAGGCTGCTTCCCGTCTTCCGCTCAATCTATATCCTGCCGTACGCGATTCCGATTGTCGTTTCGATGATGATCTGGCGGAATCTCCTTAACGGATCGTTCGGGATCATCAACCGGACGCTGCTCCAGTTCGGATGGATCGAGAAAAGCGCGATGATTCCATGGCTGGGCGATCCGACGTTGGCGAAGATCGTCTGTATCGTCGTCAATCTTTGGGCGGGCTTCCCGTATTTTATGCTGCTGACGATGGGAACGATGACCTCGATCAGCGGCGATCAATATGAAGCGGCGCAGATCGACGGCGCGTCCGCGTACCAAACTTTCCGCTATATCACGCTGCCGCAGGTTTTATATCAGACGATGCCGCTGATTATCATGTCGTTCACGTTCAATATTAATAACTTCGGCGCGATCTTCTTCCTGACCGGCGGATCGCCGATCGTCTCCGATACGACGACGACCAGCGCGGGCGGAACCGATATTCTCGTGACATGGATCTATCAGCTGACGATCAACCTGCTCAAGTACAATTACGCTTCCGTAATCTCCATTTGTATTTTCCTCGTTCTCGCGCCGTTCGCGATCTATAACTTCCGCCGAACGAAATCATTCAAGGAAGGAGAAATCTAATGACCAACGCTCAATTTGAAACCCGTCTGAAACAGCAGAAAATCATCCGCGCCATTAACAGCGTCCTGATTTACGCTTTCTTGACGCTCGTCGCGCTGATCGTTCTCTATCCGATCGTGTACCTGATCTCCGCCGCCTTTACGCCGGGCAGCTCGATTTCCAATTTGCATATCGTTCCGTTCGGGAACGGCTTCACCTTCGACCATTTCCAGAAACTGTTCCAAAAGACGAACTACCTGCTCTGGTTTAAGAATACGCTGATTATCTCGGTCGGCGTTTCGGCCGCGACTGTCCTCGTCTGCGCGATTTCGGCGTACGTCTTCTCCCGTTTCCGCTTCCCGTTTAAGAAGGGGATGATGCTGTCGTTCCTGATTCTCCAGATCCTGCCGTCTTTTTTAGGAATGATCGCGATTTACGTGATCCTGCTCCGAATCGGCGGGATCGACACCCACTGGGGCATGATCCTGATTTATACTGCCGGGAACGTCCCGTACAATACCTGGCTCGTTAAGAGCTACGTCGATTCGATCCCGAAAACGCTTGACGAAGCGGCGCGGATCGACGGCGCGTCAAACGGCCGCACTTTTTTCCAGATCATCCTGCCGCTGATGAAACCGATCGTGACCTTTTTAGCGATTTCGAGTTTTATCGGCCCCTGGATGGAATTTATCTTCGCGAAGATGGTCATGCGCTCGAACGCCAAACAGACGCTGGCGATCGGGCTGCTGACGTTCGTGACCGACCGGAAGAACGATTTTACCGTCTTCTGCGCCGGCGCGCTCCTGGTCGCGGTTCCGTTCGTCTTTTTCTTCGTCATTACGCAGAATATCCTCGTCACGTCGCTTAGTTCCGGCGCGCTGAAGGAATAAAAAAACGATCCGAAATTCAGGCCCCGCTCGTCAGCGTATCTGTCTGCCGGTGAGCGGGGCAAATCGTTCTGTCGGTTCGGCTTTCGAATGGGGGGGGAAGAGTGTCCGGAGTTAAGAAAGAAATTATCGAAGCCAAAGGGTTCGCCATCCAAATTTTTACGGAAGATTTTAAGAACGATTATTTGAGTTTGACCGATATTGCGAAATATAAGAATAAAGAAGAACCGAATATTGTCGTCGCAAATTGGCTTCGCAACCATAGTACCATTGAATACTTAGGAATTTGGGAGAAGTTGAATAACGTGAATTTTAACCCCCTCGAATTCGAGGGGTTTTTGAGCGAAGCGGGGACCAACGCTTTTACGCTTTCGCCCTTAAAGTGGATAAATGCCGTAAATGCGATCGGGTTATTTGTTAAATTAGGGAGAGGCGGCGGCACATTTGCGCACAAGGATATCGCGCTAAAGTTTGCGGCGTGGTTATCGCCAGAGTTCGAGCTGTATATTATTAAGGATTATCAGAGGCTTAAAAACGACGAAAATTCGCGGCTTTCGCTCCACTGGAATTTACGCAGGGAAATTTCAAAGATTAATTACCGAATCCATACGGACGCCATTCAGGTATATCTGGCCGGGGAACTGACCGGGGAACAACTTTCGTTCAAATATGCGAGCGAAGCCGACCTGCTCAACGTCGCGCTGTTCAATCGAACGGCGAAGCAATGGAAAGAAGCGAACCGCTCGCGCAAGGGGAACATACGGGATTACGCGAGTCTGAACGAACTCCTCGTCCTCGCCAATATGGAGAGCTATAACGCGATTCTGATCGAAAAAGGCCTGACGCAAAAAGAGCGAATGATCGAGTTGAGAAACCTCGCCAGAACGCAGCTGTTATCGCTGGAAAAAATAAACGCGCCGCAGGTCGGCCGGCTCGAAAAAAAAGACCCGAATAAATCATAAGCAAAACTTAATATGACATTTGTCATAAAATTTGGACGAATGTCATATATTCGTAAGAGTCGAGTCTAAAATAAGGCTGTCGGACGAAACGGCTCGCCGTCGTTCCGCGAAACCGTTCAAATCTGAACAGACAGAAAGAGAGACTGAATATGAACGTATTGGTGATTATCGGTTTGGCAGCCTTAGCCAGTTTCTTAGGGAACTACCGATTTGACGAATAGTCGCGAGGCTGACCGAACGTCAGCCGCAATTTAGGGAAACGGAAACGCGTCTCGAATACGAGGCGCGTTTTTTAGTCCTTCTTTATAGTTCTTCGGATTCGCGTTTACCTGTTTCGAAGCGGAAAAAGCCGGCGATAGACCGTCCCGATCAGGAAAAACGAAGTCGCGGTCAGAACGATCGACGCGCCGGAACTGATATTAAAAAAATAACTGATCATCAGGCCGACAAACCCCGAAGTCATTCCGATCAGCGCCGACAGGATCATCGTATGCCAAAGCTTTTTCGTAAACATCAGCGCGGTCGCCGCCGGCGTAATCAACATCGCGGTTACCAGCGACGCGCCGACGATATT
>JASBYO010000128.1 GCA_029983925.1 Flexilinea sp. | reverse complement strand
TTACTCCCACTCGATCGTGGCAGGGGGCTTCCCCGAAATATCGTAAACGACACGCCCGGCGCCCTTGACCTCGTTCGAGATCCGCGCCGAAATCTTCGCCAGCACCTTATGGGGCAGCGGCGCGTATTCGGCGGTCATGAAATCGGTCGTCATGACGGCGCGGACGGCGATCACCTCGTCGTAAGCGCGCTCGTCCCCGACGACGCCGACCGAACGGACCCCCGGCAGAACGGCGAAATACTGGTTCGGTTTCACTTTCAATTTTCCGATTTCCTCGCGGACGATCGCGTCGCAGTCGCGCAATATCGCCAGCTTCTCTTCCGTGATCGCGCCGATGACGCGGACGCCGAGTCCGGGGCCCGGAAACGGCTGGCGGTCGACGAGGTTTTCAGGTAAGCCTAATTTCCGCCCCAGCGTCCGGACCTCATCCTTGAACAGTCCGCGCAGCGGTTCGATCAGGCCGTCAAAACCGATATTCTCGGGAAGGCCGCCGACGTTATGATGGCTTTTAATCGTCGCCGCCCGGTCGCCGCCGGATTCGATAATATCCGGGTAGATCGTCCCCTGAGCGAGGAACGGGATCGATCCGAGTTCTTTCGAGGCTTCCTCGAAAACGCGGATAAACGTTTCGCCGATAATTTTTCGTTTCCGTTCCGAATCGGTGACGCCTGCCAGCGCGGATAAGAAACGCTGCTGCGCGTTGATTCGGATAAATTTCAGATCCCATTTTGAAAAAACGGCTTCGATTTCGTCGCCTTCATTTTTGCGCATCAGTCCGTGGTCGACGAAGACGCAGGTCAGTTTATTCGGGATCGCCTTGGCGATTAACGCCGCGCAGACGGATGAATCGACGCCGCCCGAGAGCGCGAGCAGGACGCGCCGATCGCCTGCGCGGGCCTGAATTTCGCGGACTGCGCTTTCAATGATGTCGTCGATACTATAATCGCCGACGCAGCCGCACACGCCGAACAGGAAATTCCTGAAAATTTCGGCGCCTTGCTCGGAGTTTTTTACTTCAGGATGGAACTGAACGCCGTAGAGCTTTTTCCCGTCGTCGGCGATCGCGGCGATTTTGCAATGTTTTGTCGCTGCGATGACTTCGAATCCGTCCGGCGCTTTGGTTACGGCGTCAAAGTGGCTCATCAGCATTTTTGCGCGCGGGGGCATGTTTTTGAACAGCGTCGAATTCTCGCGCAGCGTCGTCGCCGTCAATCCGTATTCGCCGCCGGATTTTGACGGTTCGACCGTTCCGCCCATGACGTGGCTGATGAGCTGCATCCCGTAGCAGATTCCTAAAACGGGGATTCCCAACTCAAAAATTTCGCGCTTGGCGGTCGGCGAACCTTCTTTATAAACGCTTTTCGGTCCGCCGGTCAGCACGATCCCGACGGGATCGATCTTTTTTATTTCGTCCGCGTTGATATTCCCCGGTTTGACGATCGAATAGACGCCTAAACGACGAATCTGCGACGCGATGAGTTCTTTATATTGGCCGCCGAAATCGAGAACTAATACCGTTTGTTTGTTCATGTGATGCCTCCGTGCTGTAATGATTTTAACCGACGGCCTGCGATTGATTTCGGATTGATCGCCGGTTCATGCGGAGAATCCGAAATCCGCGCTTCAAGGCAAATCGGCGGGTTCGTCGGTCGGTAAGTTTCCGGGCACTTTGCGTTCAGTGAGTGAAATATGACAATCCGCAGCTAAAAATATGACATTGCTGTGATTTGTTTTTATATGTCTTGTCCGTTCAAATTGAATAAACTTTAGAAAACGGTTTCGTTCATCTTGGAAAGGAATTTGTATATGAAGAAATTTTTTGTGTGTTTGTTGTTTGTTTGCGTGGCGATTTTGGCCGTCGGCAACGTTCATGCTCAGGTCGCGACATCCGGATACGATATCGTTATGCGGAGCGAAACCCCATCGATTGACGGAAATCTCTCCGACGCTGTTTGGACCGGCGTTCCGGTCATTAACGGGGAATTCCGTTATCCGTGGGAGCCGATCGAAGCTCCCGGAACGACGTTCAAGGCTTATCAGGACGGCGAGAAATTGTATTTCGCCTTTTCCGTGACGGATAGCGACGTTGTTGCGGAAGAAGAATGGTCCGGCGAATCGACGGTCGATAACGAAGATCGCGTCGAGTTATTTTTCGCGGCCGGAGACGTCGATCGCCCCGGCGATAACGGGATCCCGCTGTATTATTGTATCGAGGTCGATCCGAAAGGGCGGACGCACGACTATTCGGTGAAATATTATCGAATTTTTGACAGCGAATGGACGATGGAAAACCTGGAAGCCGGCGCGGTCGTTACCGAGGCGGGCTACGACGTCGAAGGGGCGATTCCGTTGGCGACTTTTAAGGATTTAGGTATGCTCGACGGCGCGGATACGATGAAGGTCGGCGTCTTCCGCGCGGAATTCAGCAAACCGGCGGATGAAATTTTCATGCAGTGGATTTCGTGGGTTGATCCGAAAACGGCGAACCCGGATTTTCATGTAAACAGCGCGTTCGGCGAATTCCGTATTTTGAAGTAAACGCGCGTGATTCGCTCCGAAAAGCCGGAGCGGGTCTTTCGTTTCGTTCCATTCGAATTTTCGGATCCGAAAATAAAACATATCCAATAAAGAGTTTGAAGCCGCGGAGGCGATGAGCCGACCCGCGGCTTTTCGTATCCCACGGTCGATTTAATATTTCGCATAGCCATTTTAGGGCGGGCGGTATATCGGAATAAACCGCAGCAGGTTATCCGACGGTCAGCGCGATCGTCGCCGCGACGATCAATCCTAATCCGATCGCGGCGCGGCGGGAGAGTTTTTCATGAAACACGAGCATGGAAAAGAGAATTGTGATCAGAATGCTGAGTTTATCGATCGGGACGACGATGCTGACCGGACCGTCCTGGATCGCTTTGAAGAAACAGAGCCAGGATGCGCCGGTCGCCAGCCCTGACAGTCCGATAAAAAGTATCTCGTTTTTGTCCGGGCTTCGCGCCGCCTTCGATTTCCCGCTGGCTGCGACGATCGTCCAAGCCATGATCAGGACGAACACGGTTCGGATTGCGGTTCCTAAGGTCGAATCAATCCCCTGCATTCCGATTTTCCCGAGGATAGAAGTCAGCGCCGCGAAAAGCGCGGAGAATATCGCGAGGATCCGTCCGCGGCGTTTTTCTTTCGTCCGCTCGGGATCATGATCGCGAGCGCTTTTCGTTTCGGCCGGAACGGCCGCCATCAGGATCGTTCCGATAAAGATCAGGCTGACGGAAGTCCCTTTGATCCATGAAATCGGCTCGTTCAGAAAAAGGAACGAAAAAATTAAAGTCAGAACGATGCTCGCTTTATCGATCGGAACGATTTGATTTATTTCGCCGATTTGAAGCGCATGAAAGAAGCAAAGCCAGGAAGCGCCGGTCGCTAATCCGGAGAGGATTAAGAAGAGCCACGTTTTCCCCGAGATTGAGGTCAATCCGGTTTGCGCGTTTGTCGCGGCGACCATCAGCCAGGCGAAAACCAGAACGACGGTCGTTCGGTACGCGGTCGCGACCGTCGCGTCCGTTTTCCGGATTCCGATTTTAGCCAGAATTGCCGTTAATCCGGCGAAGAAAGCCGATCCGAAAGCGAAAAATATCCACATGCGATAACTCCTGATCCTGTTTGTAATTGTATCGCCGCGGATTCTTCCGCCGACGGGTTATGGGATGCTAATTTATCTTATCCGCCGGGCCGCGGGAAACGGATCGCGCCGATATCGACGTCATCCTGTATAATAGTAAAAAAACGGGGAGGGAAACGACATGAACGGACAGATCGATCCGAAAAAATATCAAGAAGCGGCGGATTATATCCGCGAGCGAATCACGGTCAAACCTGAAATAGGGTTGGTTTTAGGGTCGGGGTTGGGCGCTTTGGCGGACGAAGTTGAGAATCCGACGATTATCGAGACGGCTTCGATTCCGGGCTGGCCGCGTTCGACGGTCTTAGGTCATTCCGGTCGGCTGGTTATCGGGACTTTAGCCGGCCGAAACGTTCTCGTCCAGCAGGGGCGCGTCCATTTTTATGAAGGCTATGAGCCGGATTTGCTCATTTTTGCGGTTCGCGTCATGAAATTATTAGGCGTCGGCTCGCTCGTCGTGACGAACGCCGCCGGCGGAATTAATCCGGATTTCAAGGCCGGCGACATTATGATGATTACCGATCAGATCAGTTTCGCCGCGATGGGCGGGGCTCATCCGCTGCGGGGGCAAAATTTGGATGAATTCGGTTTGCGCTTCCCCGACATGTCGCAGCCGTACGATCGCGCTTATCAGGCGCTCGTCCGTTCCGCGGCGGCAAAAGTCGGCGTCCCGCTGCGGGAGGGCGTTTATACCTGGCTCTCAGGTCCGTCCTTCGAGACGCCGGCGGAAGTTCGCTTCTTACGGGTGATCGGTACGGACGCAGTCGGAATGTCGACGGTTCCCGAAGTGATCGCGGCGCGTCATTGCGAGATTCGCGTTTTGGGCTTTTCCGGAATTACGAATGAATGTTCCGCGGACGGCGAGACGAAAACGACGCATCAGGAAGTCCTCGAGGCCGCCGATATTATCGGTCCGAAAATCGTTCGAATTTTACGCGAAGTGATTCCCGCGCTGTAACGGCTGTCTTTCGAAAAGCTGCCGTGAACGGCAGCGGCGGCGCTTTGTTTTTTTAAGTTGTTTTAGATCGGATTACGATCGCTGAACGGTATCGAGCGCTTTCGGTTGCCGGTAGGATGAGGCTGAATGAATTCGTTATTTACCTTCCTGGTTCGCTATCAGAATTGGATCTATGCCGTTCTGTCGCTGATTCTCCTGTTTTATTTAAAAAAGCTGATCGGCGCGGTTCAGGATTGGAATTCGACGATTTTCGGCTTGGAGCGCGAATATGCTCAGAAAAAGCTGAATACTGCTCTGGTGATGGTTATCGTTTCCGTTCTGCTGCTGATCGCCGAATTCGTCTCGGTAAACTACCTGATATCGGATCGCGCGGCGATCGACCCTATTTCAGGCGTCGAACTTCTCGAACAGGCGGTCGATTCGGAAATTGTCGCGAGCGAAGCCGCGTCCGATGGATCCGGTTACCGCGGCGGCTGTGAAGTCGGCGTTTTGGAATGGATTTCTCCGCGCCAAAGCGAAGTTATCCAGGGTTTATATACGCTGAGCGCGACGGTAAACGTTCCGGACATGGGCTTTTTCCGTTATGATTACGCGCCGTTGAACGATCCGGCCAGCTGGAACGCGATTTCAGCCGGGAATCTTCCGGTTATTGAGGGCGTTTTAGGCCCTTTAGCGACGACGGAAATTGAAAACGGCGATTATATCCTGCGCTTGGAAGTATTGAGTAAGACGAACGAAGCTTGGGCGCCCTGCGATGTCTCGATTCGAATCTTGAATGAAACGAATTAGCGCCCGGTTCGAATTTGGAGG
>JASBYO010000127.1 GCA_029983925.1 Flexilinea sp. | reverse complement strand
ATTTTCGCGTATCAATCGGTCCTTTGCCCGCTTGCGCCGATATGGGGTAAAATATGGTATTGATTGGCGAACTTTTTCTTTCGTTTGTCTATATCAATTTTAGGCATCTTCGCAGAAAAGGAAATTGCGGGTAGAGATTTATGAAAGATTATAAAAATTTACAAAACGGTTCCGATATCCGCGGCGTCGCGTTAGCGGGCGTCCCCGGCGAACCGGTCAACCTGACGCCGCACGCCGTTACCGATCTCGCCGCCGCGTTCGTTCTTTGGATTCAGCGCAAAACCGGGCTTGACCCGAAAGAAATTGACGTTTCGGTCGGAAGCGATTCGCGTTTCAGCGGCGCGAAACTGCGCGAGGCGGCGATGACGGGGATTTTATCGACGGGCGCGAGCTGCGCCGACTGCGGAATGGCGTCGACGCCGGCGATGTTCATGTCGACGATTTTCGAATCGGCGAAGTTTACCGGCGCGATCATGATTACCGCGTCGCATCTGCCTTGGAACCGCAACGGGATGAAATTCTTCCGGAGCAGCGGCGGGTTGGAAAAAGGCGATATCAGCGAAATCGTCGAGATCGCCGAAGCGGACCGCGACGTCGAACCGCGCGGAAAACGGCGCTCGTTCGATATAATTACGCCGTACGCCGCCCACTTGGCGTCGGTTATCCGCGCCGGTATTAACGAGGGCGAAACGCCCTTAACGGGCTTTAAAATTGCGGTCGACGCCGGGAACGGCGCGGCGGGTTTCTTCGCCGAAAAAGTTTTAGCGCCGTTGGGCGCGGACGTCTCGGGGTCCCAGTTCCTGGAACCCGACGGGGAATTCCCGAACCACGCGCCGAATCCGGAAGAGAACGAGGTCATGGAGATTGCGAAAAAGATGGTTCTGGATTCGGGCGCGGATCTGGGGCTGGTTTTCGATACGGATGTGGACCGCGCGGCTGCGGTTGACGCCGACGGCGAGATTTTGAGCCGGAACCGGCTGATCGGGCTGCTGGCGACGATCGAGGCGAAAAAGAATCCGGGCTGTACGATCGTTACCGATTCGGTAACGTCGGATCATCTGACCGCGTTTATCGAGAACCTGGGCTGCGTCCATCATCGTTTCCGCCGCGGCTATCGAAACGTCATTCGCGAAGGGATCCGTCTGAACGAGGCGGGGGTCGTTTGTCCGTTGGCGATCGAAACGTCGGGGCATTGCGCTTTTTCGGAAAATTACTTTTTAGACGACGGCGCGTATTTATCGGCGCTGCTCGTGATCGAGACGGTTCGATCGGCGAAAGAAGGCCGGAAATTAGGCGCGTTGATCGCCGGTTTGAAAGATCCGGTTGAGGCGGCCGAATTCCGGATTCGGATCCATGCGCCGAATCCGGGGGCGTTCGGAGCTGCCGTTTTATCTGAATTTGAAGCGTTCGCCGCGGCGAAAGAGGGCTGGAACGTCGCGCCTGTCAACTATGAAGGCGTCCGCGTTTCGGTTCCGGAGAGCGAAGCCTGGCTGCTGCTGCGCCTGTCGCTGCATGATCCTCTGATGCCTTTGAATATCGAAAGCGATCGGCAGGGCGGCGTGATGGCGATTTTAGAGGAATTGCGTCCGTTTATTAACGCTTATAACGAATTGGATAAGATCTGATCAGCTCGGTTTCGGTTCGAATGCGGGAAAAAACTGGGATGAAGAACGCGTCGAATATTTTTCGGCTGTGCCTGTTCCTTACCGTCGGCGCGGTATATTTTATCGCGCTGATTCCGGTCAACCTGACCGGCGCGGAGAATCCGGAAATGCTGGCGATTTTCGAAGTTGACGAATTCGCCCAATACGCGCATGTGATCCGCATGGTCACGCCCGGCGAAACGTTTCTCGAATCCGCGCGTAATTTCTTTGTTTATCTTCATTATTTTTACGGATTCCCGTTCTACGCGCTTTCCGGATTGACGCTCCTGGCTGCGAAGCTGTTCTTACCTGATTTCCCGGACGGAACGCGGGCGATCGTCTGCTTGCTGCGAATGGTTGTCAGCGTGCTGCCGATGATTCTTTCGGCGCTGCTGCTGACGCGGCTGGCCGCGCGCGAGCGGAAACTCCCGGTTCAGCTTGGGTTATTTGTTTTTCTATTGACAATTCCGGCCGTCGTCATCAACGATTTCTGGTGGCACCCGGACAGTTTGTCGCTGCTCCCGGTTTGTTTCGTTTTTTATTTTTTGGACCGCGACGCGGAGCGGTTCGGATGGAACTATTACGCCGCTGCCGCGGCGACCGGAATCGCAGTCGGAATCAAGTATCAGGGCGTTTATTTCGCGCTGACGGTTCCGCTGCTGCTGATCCTGGCGGTTCGACGGAAAAAACTGAGCGTTCGCGCCGCCTGTCTGCATGGGCTGGGGTTTGTTTCGGTCATGATTCTCTTCGTCGTCATCGCGAATCCGCTGTTGCTCCTCCCGCAGGAACGGGCTGAAATTTTCCGCGTCCAGTCGCAGCTGTTCACTGAAACGAGCGTCGGGATGCAGACGCGGAATTCGGCTTCGATCTTTTCCGGATTCAACTTAAACGACGCGCTCAGACGCGATTACGGCGACATCTGGTTCTGGATTTTGGCAGCCGGCGGCTGGGTCGGAGCGGCGTTTTCGGCGGACGGGCGGAGGCGGCGCATGGCGCAGATCGTTTTGAGTTACGCTGCGGCCGCGTTTGCTGTTTTAGCATGGTCGCCGACGAACCGTTCGCATTATTTCCTGGCGTTGGCGCTTCCGTTATGCTGCGGGTTCGTTTTCCTGATCCCGGATTCTTTCCGTGTCAAGAGCGTCAGGCGTGAAGCCGGCGCGATATTGGCCGTTTTGGCGGCGGTCCAATTTTGCGCGAATCTCGTCGCGGATACGAATCTGGTCAGGACGCAGCTGAACCGTCAGGCCGATTCGGCAAAAATCGCCTTTTATCATGAACTCGGCGGCGCGTTGACGGACGCGCTCGCGCAGACGGGCGCTGAAAATCGTATGCTGCGCGTTTTACGCGACGCGAAGGCGTATTTCCCGGCTCAGCCGGGCGTTGACGTGCGGCAGGATTGGGATATGCTGACGATCGAGGACGTGGCGGAATACCGGCCGGATTGGATTCTGCTCGAGGTTGAGAATATACGCCGTTTTGGCGCCGCGTCGATTTTAGACGAGGCGATCGACGTCGGCGAACTGACGCCGATCCAATCGTTCTACGCGGCCGCTCAAGCGGACGCAATCCCCGGGTATATTTTGGCGGCGGAGAATGAAGCGGCGGCGCTGTTTGTGCGCGAGGCGGCGGGAAAGTAAGCGCGGCGCGGGACGAATCGGTGCGCGCGGCCGGACGGTGATATACTTTGACGATGCGAATTCGGCATGACGGAGGAAAAGCGATTGGAAAACGCGCTGCCTGTCGGGAAATTACCGCCGGCGTTATTACGAAAAATTATTGACCGTTCGCCGCGTTTTGACGATCGGCTGGTCTTAGGCCCGGGCGTCGGTCTGGACTGCGGCGTCGTCGATATGGGCGACCGCTATTTGATTTTAAAAGTGGATCCGATCACGTTCGTGACGGATGATATCGGCTGGTACGCGGTTAATATTGCCGCGAACGATATCGCGACGACGGGCGCGAAGCCGGTGTGGATGATGATTTCGGCCCTGTTTCCGGAGGGGAAGACGGACGAAGCGCTTGTCAGCCGGGTCACCGATCAGCTGGCGCAGTCCTGCGCAGAACTGGGAATTACGCTCGCCAACGCGCATACGGAAATTACGCACGATCTGGACCGTCCGATTCTGACCTGTTCGCTGATCGGCGAGGTTGCGAAAGATCGGCTGATTCTGCCTACGGGGGCGCGCCCGGGCGACGAGATCCTGCTGACGAAAGGAATCCCGATTGAAGGGACGGCGATTTTGGCGAACGAATTCCCCGATCGACTGGCCGGAAAGTTGACGGAGGCGGAAATCGCGGAAGCGCGGGCATATTCGCGGAATCCGGGGATCGGGGTGACGCGCGACGCGCGGATCGCCGTCGGCGCCGGGAAAATTACCGCGATGCATGATCCGACCGAAGGGGGACTGGCGGCGGCGCTTTGGGAGCTTTCCGAAGCGGCGCGCTGCGCGGTTGAGATCGATTTGACGGCGATCCCGGTTTCGGACGTGTCGCGGAAGATTTTAGCGGTTTTCGGGCTGAATCCGCTGAATACGATCGCGTCCGGCGCGTTATTGATGACGGTCGATCCGGCGGACAGCGCTGCGGTTCTGAGCGCGCTGAACGAGGCGGGGATCGCGGCGGCGAAAATCGGACGCGTCTTGGACGAAACGGGAACCGTTTCGGTTCGCGCCGGCGCCCGCGGAACGGAACTGCCGCGTCCGGACGCGGACGAGATCGCCGGCGTTTTTTCGACGGATAGCGGTTTGCCGCCGGGTTCAAATTCTGATTCGTTCTGAATAAATTCTTCCCGGATTTTATCGGGAACTTTTTCTCATATTAAAACGTCTTTTCTATACGGATATTGTTGATATAACGCTTGAATCCGTGTTAAGTTAGGCGTTTTTGTTGAAATATGGAAAATCAATTTCGGTTTATGAAGGAGGTTCCTGATGAGAGGCCGGCGTTTTTCGTTTTTGATTTCAGTTGTATCGCTTTTATTTTTTTGCTTTGCCGCGGCGGTTTCTGCGCAGGACGGGACGGACGATTTTACTGTTCTCGGCGGCGGTGGACTTGATAACGAACCCCCGTTCGTAATGATTACGACGGAGCGGGAGGTTGATTTTTATTTGCGCGATATTAAACGAGGCTCCGACGGGTCGTTCAATCTTGATTTATTCGTCGGGGATATGGCCTCTTCAAAAGATATTTGCGTCATTCGGGTTAAAAACGGCGAACTTAATCTGACGGAGCGATCGGACTTCTCGAACTGCAAAGCGGTCGTTTATCAAGCTTCCTGGGAAAACACGGCGATTCCGGCAGACGCCGATTTGATCAGCGTCGGATTTGTTTTTGGCGATACGAGTTTTTCCGCTTCAAGGAAGGATGAGAATTCGCCGGGCGGAATCGCGCGGCTCTGGAATAGTCCGTATCTGAAGTCTTTGGCGCTGAATTTTTACGGTAAAGACGGAGCGATGAAGACGGATTTGATGATGGATTCAAACCTGTCGTATTTTTCTACGATCCGATCCGAATCGCGGATCACGATCGGGATCGCAAACTTTGTCCAGTCCGTTTGCCACGCTTCTTTTGATACAGTCGTATATAAACAGTTCGAGGAAAATGCCGGAGATCTCGCATTTTTGCATGGATATTACGCCAACGGTAAATTCGTTCATCCCGGAGATCATGAAATCGGTTCGAATCGGTTTGTCTCGAAATATGAAGTCGATTTCTGCAGCGATGATCCGATGAGTCCTTATATTCCGTCGGAAAAGCCCTGGACCGGAACCGTCGGTTTTGATTTTGGATTGCCGATCGTTCGGGTCGATTACCTGACGGCCGCCGGTCAGCGCGGAATTTG
>JASBYO010000126.1 GCA_029983925.1 Flexilinea sp. | reverse complement strand
GCCGACCATCCGAATTGCAGCGAACGGATCCATTCCGCCGCGATCTGCCCGGCCGTCATGCCGCGTCCGAACTTTTCGTAAGCGTCTAAAAGAACCAGTTCGTAAACGACGTCGTCGTTCATCGTTTCCGGCTCGGTAACGTAATCGTCGATCTCGCCGTAAACCGAGGCGATTTTTTCGCCGGTATACCCTTCGATCGCCGTTCCGAACGCGCCGCCGCAAAGCTGGCCGATCCAACCCTGATAAATCCGCTCGGCGTCGTCCCTTCCGTTCGTCTCATACGGCGCCGTGCGGTTCGCCTGATCCGCGATCGGCATTGCCGATTGAACCTCCGACCAGCTCATCGGATGATCGTACGAGTGATACGGGTGGGTCCCGATTTTCGGCGCGTTATTCAAACGCCGCAGCAGTTCCGCGGTCAGTACGCGCAGCCGGTCCATATCCGCCGGCGTCTCGATCCCGCAGCTCAGCTCGATCCCGGACGGAAGCAGCTCTTCCGCAGCGCTGACGTCGTACCCTTGATTGCTCCATGCCTGAACCATCTCCTGATACGGGATTTCAGGGGCGAACGATCCGGGGACGCGCGAAAACCAGAACTTCCGGATCAGATCGTCTCCGCGAGGAAAAACCGTTTCCGAAGTATACCAATCCGACGACGTCTTGCGCCGGTCGACCGGAACCGCGCTGTCGCGCAGTTCCCGCTCTAATTGCCATGCCTGTTTCATAAATTAATTCCCCGTTGCCTTTCGACGTCTCGCCGAATAGATAAATAACGCGATAATCGTCGCCAAATACGGAAGCATCGCCGTAAACTGCGACGGAATCGAACGCTGTAAAAATAGCCCCAAACCGTCCGCCAGCCCGAACAGCAGCGAAACGAGCGCGATCCCGACCGGATTCCCGGAAACGAGAATAACCGCCGCGAGCGAGATCCAGCCGCGCCCGGCCGACATATTCTCGCTGAATAATTTCACGTAGCCCAACGACAGGTACGCTCCCGCCACGCCGCACAGAACAGCGCACCAGATCAGCGACCAGACCCGAATCCGATCCGCCGAAACGCCGCTCGTATCCAGGCAGTCGCGATTGTACCCCGCCGCGCGCAGCCTGAGTCCGAAGCGCGTCTTGAACACGACGTAATGACAAACGATCGTCGCCGCGATCGCCAGCCAGACGATCAGGTTCTGACCGCTGACAATCCGCCCGAGAAACGGAACGCCGGAAAGAAACGGAATCGGGATATTCGGCACGGGAACGATCGCCGGATCGGTAAACGCACCCTTGACTTTAAATATCTGACGGAGAAGGTACGTCGTCAGCCCTAAGGAAAACATATTCAAACCGACGCCGGTCACGAACTCGTCGACTTTCAGGACGACCGAGAACAGGATAAAAATCAGCGCGATCATCAACGCGCCCAGAATCGCGCAAATCAGCCCCGCCTGCCATGACCCGAAGGTATACGAACCTAAAACGGCGAAAAACGCGCCGCTCAGCATCATCCCTTCCATCGCGATATTGAAAATCCCGGCGTAATACGTCAGCGCGCCGCCCAACGAAGACAGCAGCAACGGCGTCGCGGCGGAGATCATCCCGTTCAGCAAACCGATTAAAATCGTCATCCTTCCGCCCTCGCTTTCATCTTCTGCCGCGTCATCCAATTTCGGATCAACACTTCGAGCGAACCGCGTCCCGCCATAACGACGAGAACGATAATCGCTTTCAAAACCGTAACCATCTCGCTCGGAACCTTCGTAAACAGTTCCATCCCCAACGATCCCGTTTCCAGCGTCGAGAAGAAAATCCCGTAAAGAAGCGTCGCGAAAAGGTTGTTGTTCGCGACCATCGAAACCATGATCCCGTCCCAAGCGTAATTCGCGCCGATCCCTTTAATAAAGCGCCGCGGCCCGGTCATGACGACCAGCCCGCCGGCCAGGCCGGCCAACGCGCCGGTTACCAGCATGATAATCAAATAATTCCTGCGCGTCGGAACGCCGCCCAGGCGCGCGAAAGTCGGATTTTGCCCGGTCATGCGCCATTCGTATCCGGCCGTCGTTCGATAATAAATAAACCAGACGACAATAAACGCCAGCAGCATGACGATGATCCCGCTGTTAAACTTGCCGATCGACGGCATCCAGCCGCTCTTGACAATTTTCGGCGTCTGCGGAAACGTCGCGCCGGTTTCAAAAAACGGATAACTGATCGCCCAATACGTAAACAGATCGGCGATCATGTTCAGCATAAGCGTCGTAATATATTCGTCCATGTCGAAGAGCTGCTTCATGATCGCGGCTAAAAACGACCAAAGCGCGCCGCCGATCATCGCCAGCATCAGCATGAACGGGATCATCAGCGGCGCGGGCAGCTCGACAAATAATCCGCCGATCGTCGCGAACAAACCGCCGATCAGAAACTGTCCCGGCTGTCCCAGGTTGACCGGTCCGGATGAAAACGCGACCGACGCCGAAAGTCCGGTCAGAACGAGCGGGATCGAATTTTTCAAAACTGTCAGGAAAGCGTAAGAACTTCCAACCGACTGATTAAACAGCGCGGCGTAACTTTCGATCGCCGGATAGCCTTGAAGCTGCATCACGACGCCGCAAATCAAAAATGCCGATAAAATCCCGGACAAATTGACGATCAAACTTTTACGCATCCGACTTCGCTCCTTCCAACATCCACGAACCGACTTCGCCGATATTCGTCCGTTCGGTCTCCAGATCGGCGACAATTTTCCCGCGGTGAAGGACTAAAATCCGGTCGGTAATTCTGAAAAGCTCCTCCAAATCCGCGGAGAAAATCAAAATCGCCCGATGCGCGCGGCTGAGTTCCATAATTTGATGATGGACATATTCGATCGAACCGACGTCGAGCCCGCGCGTCGGCTGGTCCAGGAGAACAAACGGCGTATCGAGCGTCAGTTCGCGCCCTAAGATGACCTTTTGCTGATTACCGCCTGAAAGCGAACGGAAAGGCGCCTGGATCGTCGCATAGGTAACGTCGAAGCGGCGGCAGGCGTCCTCTGCAAACGCCGCCGCTTTTTGATCGTCGATCAGGATCCCGCCGCCGGCCGTAAACGTCGAACGGAGGCGATGATGGGTCATCAGCATATTTTCCATGATCGAAGCCGTCAGGCAGCCGCCCATCCGCGACCGATCCTGAGAGACAAACGACATCCGGCGGCGCCGGTCCAGAATCGACGAATCCATCAGCTCCTGTCCATGAATTTTCAGCGATCCGCTGTCCGGTCGCTGCAGCCCCGTCAGGACGGAGACCAATTCCAGCTGTCCGTTTCCTTCGACTCCGGCGATACCGACGATTTCGCTGGCGCGAACCTGAATCGAAACGTCGCGTAAAAGGTCTTTCCCGTTCGAAGCTTTCAAATTAACGCCGTTCAGATCGAAAACAATATCTCCCGCGGGAACGTTATCCTTGATCGGCTTGAAAACGACCTCGCGCCCGACCATGAGTTCCGCCAAAGCCGATTTCGTCGTTTCCGCGGTCGGGATCGTCGCGATCTTTCGTCCTTTCCTTAGAACCGTAATCCGGTCGCTCAACTCGAGAACCTCGTCAAGATGATGCGAAATAAAGGCGATCGTATGACCATTGTCGCGGAGCCGCCGTAATTCATCGAAAAGCTGCGGAATCTCCTGCGGCGTCAGGACCGCGGTCGGCTCGTCTAAAATCAGAAACGATACGTCCCGGTACAACAGCTTAAGAATCTCTACTTTTTGCCGCGCCGCGACCGAAAGCTCGGAAACGCGCGCGTCGGCGTCCAGGTTGAAACCGAATTCATGGATTTTCTCCGTAACGATCCGCCGCGCCGCGCCGTGGTCGATCCGCCCGAAGAACCCGGCCGGTTCCTGACCCAGAACGACGTTCTCCCAAACCGTATATTCGTTTACAAGCAGGATCTCCTGATGGACCATACCGATCCCGGCCTGAATCGCGTCGCCCGGCGCAGCGAAACGAACCGTCTTTCCATGATAGCGAAGTTCGCCGCTGTCCGCGCTATGCATTCCGTACAGAACTTTCATCAGCGTCGATTTCCCCGCGCCGTTTTCGCCGACGATCGCGTGAATTTCGCCTTTCCTGAAATCGACGCTGACGTCGTCGAGCGCGACAACGTTCGGCGGGAAAATTTTTATCAGATGTTCAATTTCGATCAACGAATCCATAACCCTCCCGGCAGTGAATTGTTCTATCCGTCTGACCGTTCCTCAAACGCGCAATCCCCTTACGCCGCGATTCGCCGAAAGAAACCGAATCCGGAAAGGGATATCCATAAAAGTTCGCAATCCGCAGCGGATTGCGGGTCTGGGAACACGAATAATCGCGTTAACCGCCGCGGGAGGAGGCGCGAAGCCCCCTCCGACGACCGTATCTTTTCACTCAGGTTTATTCAATCGTATAACGTTCGACGACCAGTTCGCCGCTCAAGATCATTTCGCGGATTTCCGCGACCTTGTCGATCACTTCCTGCGGAAGGATGTCGCCGTTATCTTCAAACACGACGTCGACCGTTCCGGACGCTAAACCGTAATCCAAAACCTCGCCGGATTTATACGTCCCGTCGACGATCGTTCGGTAAACGTTCTGAATCGAAAGCCCGACGTCTTTAATATCCGACGCGACGACATGACCGGGAACGATACTGTTCTGATTGATATCGACGCCGATCGAATATAATTCGCGCTCGCCGGAAGCCTGAAGAACGCCCATGCCGGAAGCCGCGGCGACCTGGAAAACGATATCCGCGCCCTGATCGTAAAGCTGAAGCGCCGCCTGTTTTCCCTTTGAAGAATTTTCCCAATCGCCTAAGAATTTAACTTCCGTTTTGATTTCGGGATCGATATATTTCGCTCCGTTTTCATACGCGAAAATGAACGACTGGACCGTCGGGTCGGTATCGCCGCCGACGACGCCGATAATCTTTTCCGGATTCACGTTCGGCATGTCCGAAGTCGTGACCATCGCCGCGACGGCGCCCGCTAAGAAGGCGCTCTCTTCTTCGACGTAATCGACGGACGTAATCGTCGCGCCGTCGTTCGAAACCGCCGTATCGAGATTGACAAATATTTTATCCGGATATTCGTCGGCATATTGCGCTAAAATATCGTCGAAACCGTATGAAATAACGAAAATAACGTCGGCGAACTGAACCGCGGCGTTGAGCGCCGGTTCATATTGCCCCGTATCATAACCGCACTCGATCGTCCGGTAATCTACGCCGAATTCCTCGGCGATCGCTTTCATCCCCGCTTCGCCGGAATCGAAGAAAGAGTTATCGCCCAGCGACCCGTTAATCAGGTAAATCGCCTTGGTAATATCGATCGCGGAAACCGTCGCGGTTAATCCGAAAACCGCCGCGAGAACCGCTAAAATCAAAACTAAATGAATCTTATTCGTACGCATTTCAATCTCCTTTACGATTTGTATGACCTTTGAGTCATTGTACCATTCATACTTTTTTACCGCGCGTTTTTCGCAGCCTTAATACGGAAGCATATTACCTTTTCCGCTGTTTGATATGACGTTTTTCCTTAATCAGGACATCTTAGCCGG
>JASBYO010000125.1 GCA_029983925.1 Flexilinea sp. | reverse complement strand
TCGCGGTTATAAATCAGCATCACGTCGCGCCGGTTCCGCCAAATCAGCAGCCAGCCGAGCGCGAGCGTCATCAGCGAACAGACCGTTACGCACCAGCGATAACCGACCCGTTCGCCCAGCCAGCCGACAAAAACGGTCAGCGTAAAAGCGAACGCGTTGCTCAGCATGTCCCGAACAGCATTGATTCTCGCCCGCATGTCGTCCGGGATCGCGGTTTGAACCGCTCGTTGGCGGATCGAGAAACTGTTCATACCGGAAAATCCGGCGACTGCCCGGTTGATCAGCATTGCCGGATACGGAATCCACATCAGGATCGCTCCTAAGAATTCGTAGAACTGATAGATGAAGAAGACGATCGAGAAGCGGCGCTGCGCGGGAATTTTACTGTGGTAGTGAACGAGACCGCCGAGCGTCCGCCCGACGAATTCCGCCACGTTGAAAAACGAATACATCGCGAGCGAAAACCCGGGCGCCGTTCGGAAAAAGGCGACGATGATCGGTCCGTATCCGCTGCTGATTCCGCCTGAGAACGCGATATAGACGAAAATATTGAGGAATCCCGAATGTTTGCGCAGGTAATCCATACCCTGCTTGAAGTCGTCCCGCCATTGGCGAATTGAGAAAAGCCCGTCGCCTTTCCGATACGGCGCTTCTTGGATTTCGATAAAATTTTCGAGCCCCGCGCTGACGAGGGATAAGCCGCACTGCAGGATCAAAATCCAGCCGATGCCGATCGTATCGACGAGGAACGCCGCCGCCGGCGTCATGACGACCATCACGATCGGATAGACCATTCCGAAGATCGCGTAACCTTTTTCTTCGGCGTCGGTCGGGATCAGCTTCGGATAAAAAGAGATATACGCTAATTGGTCAAACGCGCCTAAGGTGGAAATAATGAGCGTGAAGATCAGGAAGCCGAGATAAGAAAATTCAAAGTTCAGCAGGTAAATTCCCGCCAGGCCGTAAAGGATTCCGTTGACCGCGTCGCCGGCGACGAGAACCGGTTTCCGCGGCAGCCGATCCATCAGCGGGGAACAGACGAGCGGTACCAGGAAGCCGGGGATCATCTCGATCGCGACAATGATCGCGGTCGCGAGCGTGCTTCCGGTTTCGTCGAAAACGAGGATCGACAGCGCGAACATCCCTGCAATCGCGCCCGCCGAACCCAGAAAAGTCCCGGCGATCAACAGCGTAAAGTTCCGCGTCCAGAGTTTTGAATTCATCCGCGCCCTCCTTTTACGGATTAATTATAAGATAAAATAGAAAATTTGTTAAAGGATGGCGGCGCGCCGAATCGGAACCAGTTGTCGATCATGAAGCGTATGCAGCAAAGGCTGCCGCTTGACAACAATCGCCGGGTTCATGAAAACGGATTCCGATTTCGTTTAATGATTTGAAGCCGATCTAAAGATCCAGGATTATTCTCCCCAGCTTGCCGGCAAGCCGGCGCGTTTCGATTTTTGACGCGACGTTATTCATGACTAAAAAGAAGCGTTTCCCGTCGGAAAATCCCCAGTCGTTCATAACCCCGGGCAGTCCGCCGGTTTTGTGATAAAACCCGTCGCGGTCGTCTTCAAAATCGCGGAAGAGAATATTCGAATCCTGGCAGCAGCCCATCAGTTTCCGGATTAAGGCGTTTTCTTCTGCGTTAAGCCGATCCATGACGCCGAACCATTTTTCAAGATCGGCGCCCGTTACCCAATTATCGCGCCCGGACGCCGGATCCGGCGTTTCCATCATTTTCCGTCCGAGATGCGTTTCGGTCAGTCCGAAGCGTTCGCGCCAAACCTGATTCAGCCGTTCCATTCCGATTCGTTCGATTACGGCGTTGGTGCAGAGATTGTCGGACGTGGCCATCATGTGCAGCAGCATGTCGTGATAGGGGATCAGGCGGTTATCCAGAAGGTATGAAAACCCCGCGCCGCGAACGGGCGGCTCATGATCCAGATTGCCGAGCTGCGTCCGATCGGCCGCCCCGGTTCGTTCGAGCTCCAGCCAGGCGAAAAGAATCGGAACCTTGATAATCGAAGCCGTTTTGAAACGATGATTCGCCGAACAGTTCGACGCGCGGTACGGCGTTTCGCCGCGCTCTTCGTAATAAAACGCATAGGCGCAAGCGAGCCGAGCCAGCGTTTGTTCCGCGAAAACGGTTTTCTCTGAAAAGTTCATGCCTTTCTCCATATTGTTCTCTCTTTAGTTATTATTTTACAACCGGTTTGAGCCGGAATCCGCGCCGATTCGCTTTATACTAAGAAGAATCCAGATTTTTCGAAGGAGGGGATTCGGTTCATGATTTATCATCTCTGCAGCCGGGCGCAAGCCGAAAAAGCGTTCGCCGTCGGCGCATATTCGCCGGCGTCGATCGAATCGGAAGGCTTTATTCATTTTTCAACAGCGGCGCAGCTTCTCGACGTCGCCGGACGTTTTTATCGCGAACTGGACGATCCGGTTTTGCTTGCTGTGGACGAGAACGCGGCGGAGAACGCGGCGCTGGTTCGTTTTGAAGCTGTCCCGGATAATGCGCAGCCGTTCCCTCATTATTACGCGCCGCTGCCGGTTGACCGAATTTGCGCCGTGATCCCGTTTCCGCGCGACTGCGCCGGACGCTATTGCCTGCCGCCGGAGGTCCGCTGATGCGCGCCGGATATGAATGGGCCAGCGTTATCGAGGCGATCTTGGACGAGGTACGGCGCGCGGTCGCCCCGGACCAGCTTCTATACCGAATCGCTCAGGAGACGGAAAACGGCTTCCGCTTCGGGTCGATCGAAATCGATTTTTCGCGATATCGAACCGTTAACGTTCTGGCGGTTGGGAAAGCGGCGCGGAAAATGACCGAGGCCCTTGGGAACCTGATTGACGAACGGATCGACGCCGGGTTGATTATTTCCAAAACGCCGTTTGAAAAAGGCGAATTTGCCGCGAAATACCGCTGTTTCGTCGCGGATCATCCCGTTCCGACGCAAGCTTCGGTTACGGCGGGCGAAAACGCGCTGGCTTTCGCCGCGGCGCTGAATCAAAAAGACCTGCTGATCGTTCTGCTTTCCGGCGGCGGATCATCGCTGATGACGGTTCCCGCCGAGGGCGTGACGCTCGACGAGCTGCGCGCGCTGAACCGGCGGCTTCTTTCGTCCGGCGCGCCGATTAACGAGATCAACGAAGAGCGGAAACGCTTTGATCGGGTAAAGGGCGGAGGTATCGCGCGCGCGGCGAACGGGGCGCGGATCGTCAATCTCGTCCTGTCGGATGTGATCGGCAATAACCTGGAAACGATCGCTTCCGGTCCGACTGTTCTTAATCCGAGCGAAGGGGGCGGATGCATCGAATCGTTTGTTATCGGAGACGTCGGGAGCGCGATCGACGCTGCGGAAAAATCGGCGCGCGCGTTCGGGTTTGAAACAATCGTAATCGGCGAACCGATCGGCGGAGAAGCGCGGGAAGTCGGAAGAACGTTTGCCGAACGGATGCGGCGGATTCGGGAAGAACGGCTGCCGGGGAGCCGTCCGCTGCTGTTGATCCGCGGCGGCGAGTCGACGGTCACGCTCCGCGGGGACGGCTTCGGCGGGCGCAACTTGGAAACGGCGCTCGGCGCGGTTGAAACGTTATCCGGTTTGTTGGGCGCGGCTTTTGTTGCGTTCGCGACGGACGGCGAGGACGGGCCGACTGATGCGGCCGGCGCGATCGTCACCGGCGAAACGTATCAAAACGGCGTTGAGGCCGGAGCGGATCTCGAAGACGCGTTGGCCCGGAACGATTCGTATCCGTATTTTGAGGCTGCCGGCGGACTGATCCGAACGGGACCGACCGGCTCGAATGTCAACGATCTGTTGATGGGGTTCGTGTTTTAGGCGGGATGATATAATTCAATTTATCGACAAACGATTGGGAAAGGACTGAAAAGAATGTCAGTTTACGAATTGAAAAAGTGGGATTTATCAGATTTATACAGCGGTTTAGACAGCGCGGATTTCAACGCGGCGCTGGACGAACTCGGGACGAAGATCGGCGAACTCGAAAGCTATCGTGAGAAATTGACGGATGCGGCGACCGCGGCGGAATTCGGCGCGTTTTTAAAAAAGTATGAAGCGGCGAGCGAACTTGGGCAACGCCTGGTAGCCTTTGTTCAGCTTCAATTTACCGCCGATTCGCAGAATCAGAAAGTTCTCGGGATGATTGGGAAGATCGACACGCTGATGGCCGACTTCCAAAGCCGAACCGTTTTCGCTTCGCTGTGGTGGAAAAACCTGCCGGACGCGACGGCGGAAAAACTCCTGGCGGAACTTTCGGAATACCGCTATTTCCTGGTTCAGCTGCGTCAGACGAAGCCGTATACGCTGAGCGAAAAAGAAGAACAGATTATCGCGATGAAAGACGTCTCGGGGTCGAGTGCGATGGTCAGCCTGTATGACTTAATCACGAACCGCTATGAATTCGAGTTCGAAGCTGACGGCGAGGTAAAAAAGCTGACCCGCGGCCAGCTAAGCCAATATTTCCATGATCCGGATCCCGACGTACGGCGGCGCTCTTATGAGGAACTGTACCGCGTTTATGAAAAAGACAGCGCGATCCTGACGCAAATTTATCAGTCGATCGTCCGCGATTGGGATAACGAAGCGCTGAAGATTCGCGGTTATATGGCGCCGATCGCGGTCCGAAACCTTGTTAACGATATCCCTGACAGCGTCGTCGATCTTCTTCTCGCTAAAGCGCGCGAGAATAAAGGCGTCTTCCAGCGTTATTTCCGGCTAAAGAAGAAGATTTTAGGGCTTGACGTCATGAAGCGGTCCGATCTTTACGCTCCGGCGGAAGCGACGACGAAACGGTATACTTTCGACGAAGCCGTGAAAATCGTTCAGGCTGCGTTTGACGGTTTCGATCCTGAATTCACGGCGAAGGCGATGCGCGTTTTTAACGATCGCCATATTGACAGCGAAGTCCGTTCCGGGAAGCGCGACGGCGCGTTCTGCTGGACGGTCTGTCCGGCGCTGACTCCGTATGTTCAGGTCAACTTTCAGGGGAAACTCGGCGACGTTTCTACGTTGGCGCACGAATTGGGCCATGCGATTCACTCGATGATGGCCGAGGGTCAGAATCTCTTTCATCAGCATGCCTGTTTGCCGCTGGCGGAAACGGCGTCGACGTTCTGCGAGATGGTTCTGTCGGATTACCTGTTGGCACATGAGAACGATAAGCCCGTTCGCCGTACGCTGTTGATGGATTTCATGGACGGGAATTACGCGACGATCCAACGTCAGGCGTACTTCGCGAATTTTGAACGCGACGCGCATCAGTTAATTCAGAATGGGGCGGATACCGAGGCGCTGAACGCGCTTTATATGGAGAATCTGCACGACCAGTTCGGCGAGTCGATCGAGATCAACCCGGAATTTAAGGGCGAATGGGCGGTCATCCCGCATATTTTCCATACGCCGTTTTACGTTTATGCCTATGCCTTCGGCCAGCTGTTGGTTCTGAGCCTGTTTAAAGCGTATAAAACGGAAGGAAAATCGTTTATCCCGCGTATGAAGCAGCTGTTAGCAACGGGCGGATCGCTCGCGCCGGAAGAAGTTTTGAAGAACGCCGGTTTTGATTTCCGCGATCCCGCTTTCTGGCAGGGCGGTTTCGACATTTTAAGCGAAACGATCGATCAGATCGAAGCGCTGAGCGATTAATGTAGGAAGCGGATTTGGGATAAGGACGGGGCCGGTCTTCGGTA
>JASBYO010000124.1 GCA_029983925.1 Flexilinea sp. | reverse complement strand
CCTCAAGTTTCAGCACTTTTCCGATAATTTCAAAGGTCTCATACGTATCCTCGCCGAAAACCTGACCGCCCATCCCGGCGCCGATTCCCACAATCGGGATCTGGAGCGTATCTTGAAGCTCGTCAAGCTCGTCAGCGTTCTTCTCATACGCGATAAAAATAACGTCAGGTTCGGCATACTTTAAGAGTTCGTAATCCGGTTCAAACTTGGATCCGCCTTTTCCGATCGTTTCCAACTCGCGCAATTCCGGATAAGCGTAGTGAATAGACTGCCCGACAACTGTATGCCCGCTTTTTTCGGCGTCTTCAATTCCGACCAGTTTATCCGATCCGGCGATAAACGCATACAGCTTCAAAGCGCCGTGACCGATCGAAAGCGTTCGCTCCGGAACTTTCGTAAATTCGATCGAACGTCCGGTATTATCGACTACCGTATAGCTTTCAGTCAGATCCTGTGCGAAAACGGACGACGCCAATACGGAAATCACGATCAACGCGAACAAAAAAATAAAACCGACTGTTTTTTGAATGTACCTTTTCATTCAATGCTCCTTAATTTAGAATAATGATTTTTTTGTTGCCATGATTCAATACCTCTACGTCAAGCTGGTAAACTTCCCGGATCGACTGCCGCGTGATAACCGACGCATCGCCATAGTCATAGATCGCCCCGTCTTTCAGGAGCAAAAACTTATCCGAGTACCGAAGCGCGAGATTAATATCATGGATACTCACAATAACAGAAATTCGTTTCTCTTCACAGTATTCCCGAACCAAGCGCATTACGGCAGCCTGGTTATTAATATCCAGACTGCTCGTCGGTTCGTCTAACAAAAGGATTTTTGGCTCCTGTGCCAACGCCCTTGCCAGGATTACTTTCTGGAATTCGCCGCCGCTGAGCGTGTTCGCATCGCGCATAGCGAACGCTTCAAGCCCCAGTTTACGGATAAGATATTCGACATGACCGTAATCCGAATGCGTCGCGTCGCGTCCGATATGCGGAAGGCGTCCAATCAAAATCGTATCGTATACGGTATTTTTGATCGGGATGTTATGCTGACTGACGTACGCGATCCGCTTCGCCATCTCTTTATGACCGATCCCGCGAATATCTTCTCCGTTAATATAAACTGCGCCGGATTCAGGGCGAAGGATCCGAACTAAATTTTTCAAGAGTGTCGATTTGCCCGCGCCGTTAATCCCCAACAGCGAGACAAAACAGCCATGCGTCAAATCAAAGCTGATATTTTTTAAAATATAGCGGTTATATTTGAAATTAAGCCGGTCAACATGGATCAAATCCATACTATCTCTCTTTTAGTAAAATATAAACGAAAACCGGCGCGCCCAAAATCGACGTTATCGCTCCTACCGGAAGAACGAGCGGCGCGGCGATGGTTCGTGCCAGCGTATCGCTGAACAACACCAGAAACGCGCCCATGAGCAGCGTTCCGGGAATCATGAACCGTTTGTCTTCGCCGATAACCCGCTTGGTAATCTGCGGCGCAAGGAGTCCAACAAAGCCAATCACACCGACAAACGCCACACAAATCCCGGTATTCAACGCCGCCAGGAAAATCGACAAATTCCGCATAAACTTGGTATTAACTCCCAGCGAATGCGCCGTATGTTCCCCTGAATCCATCGCGTTCAGATTCCACCGATAGAGGTAGATAACCGCCGATGAAACGACGGACACGGCCATAACAATCGCAATTTCACGAAAGTTGATCCGCCCAAGATCGCCGAAAGTCCAAGCTACCGCAGCCGCAAGTTTCGTTTCATCCGCAAAGTACTGGATAATAATCGTCACAGCCGAAAACAGCGAATTTAACGCCACGCCAGCAAGAATAACGGTCGTCTTATCCGCGCGGCGAAGACTCGAGATCCCTAAAACGAGCAGCATACAAAGAATCGAAGATGCGAATGCGAATGCGGCGGTCATCGCAGAACTGGCCTGGATTCCGATTCGCGCCAATGTTATAATCGCGATATTCGCGCCTAACGCCGAAGCGGAAGAAATCCCCAGCGTCGAAGGCGACGCCAACGGATTATTCAACGAGCTCTGGATAATCATCCCGGACAGCGCCGTCCCAATCCCGACAAAAAAACCGCCCATCACCCTCGGCAGCCGAATACCCCAAACAATAAAACGGCTTTTCTCGCTGCCTTTTCCGAATAACGTCAGGACGCTTTCGCCGATCGTCATCCCGGAGGAGCCGACATTGATAGACAGAATTGATATAAAAATCAGCAAACAGCAAAGAAAATAAATAAACGCTCTCTTGAACGCGACTCTTTCGCGATATTTCAAGTTAAAATCCAAAATTAAAAACCGCCCTTCTGCTTACCTGCCCTATCCACGCGACTCGTTTCGCGAGAGCATAAACCATGCGAAATTAGCAATAACTAACTAACAAGCTTCAAACTTATAGCACACAAAGAACCATTTGTCAATTTTAATATCGGGCCTTAATTCGCTCACCAAATCGTCCATTTTCGGGTAAAATAAGGCATGATGGAATTAAAAGTCGGAATCGCTAAAATCGCTCAGGCCCACCGGCTTGAAAGCTGCGAGACGGTCGAAATGATCGAACGTCCGCGCGGCGGGGGTTATTCCGTGATTATCAGCGACGGCTATTACGACGGCGTAGCGGATAAACGCGTTTCAAACCAATGCACAAAAAAAATCAGCGATTCTATTTTTGACGGCGTCCGGGACAGCGTCTCGCTCCGCGCCGCTTCGGATCACCTTTATTCGCTTTTTCTCGGCCGCGGGACCGCGAACGTCACGCTGATATCTCTCGATTTGAATACGGAAACGATCGTTATCAGCCGCAACAATCCGCATCCCATCTATTGTTACCGCAACGAAGATATCAAGGAATGGAGCGATGACTCCGAGCCGATGGGATCGACGACGCATATCAGCCCGACCATCAACGAAATCAAAATAGAGCCGGGAACGATTCTGATCGCCGCTACAGACGGCGTATATCAAGCCGGAAGCGGAACCGGAAGCGAATGGGACATACCGCTGCAGCTGATTTCGATTCTCGAAGAGAATTTCAGCCCGTCCGCTCAGGATATCGCCGACCTGATCCTCAGCCAGGCAATTCACCTTGACGAAAACCGGCCCAAGCAGGACATGACCGTCCTCGTCGTCCAGATTTCCAGCACAGCTGAAACGACGATACCGCTTGTCCGCAAAGTCCATTACCAACTGCCCTTCGGGTCAAACTATCTCGAAGATCCGGAT
Source organism: Flexilinea sp. (assembly GCA_029983925.1). Classification (GTDB taxonomy): domain Bacteria; phylum Chloroflexota; class Anaerolineae; order Anaerolineales; family Anaerolineaceae; genus Flexilinea. The sequence goes on along the minus strand of JASBYO010000124.1, from coordinate 2,524 downwards.
AACTGAAACGAAAGCGCCGTTTCTCAGACGGGTTTTCATCACTCAAATTAGAATTCCCGCCGGATCGGCTTAAATTCAGATATCGTAATCCGCACAAGAAATAAAATTTCGCTCGAATTCACCCAAAGTTCAGAGAAATATATACGATACAGGGTATAATCATACATTGTGTTGCCCGCATACTCTAAAACAATGGGCAAGAAAAACCAAGGAGAAAGCAAGGAACAATATGAAGAAACCCATTGTAAACCTCGTCATCATCCTCGTCATTGTCGCCGCCGCGATTTTCGTCGACATTCCGCGTTCGAACGGATTTCGTATCGGCAGTTTTACCCGAAGCGGAAATTTATACCTCGGGTTAGACCTGCAGGGCGGGATGCAAGTATTGCTTGAAGCCGACGTTGAACCCGGAACGGCCGTCAGCGCGGAACAGATGGAAACCGCGCGCACGATTCTCGAAAATCGCAGCAACGGTCTCGGCGTCAGCGAAGTCGTTTTCCAACTCGCCGGCGATAACCGGATCATCGCCGAGTTTCCGGGCATCACCAATACCGACGAAGTTCTCGATACGCTGAAAGGCACCGGCTTGCTCGAATTCGTAGATACCGGCGACACCCCGTTCTCAGAAGGAACGCCGATCAAGACCGATATTACGACCGGTTCCGCCGAAACCGAACCGGAGACGGTTGCGGATGAAACGGAAACCGGCGAAGAGAGCGAGGAAACCGTTTATCATACCGTCCTGACCGGTTCGGATATCAAAACGGTCGGGGTTGAATTGATGAACGCCAATAACCCGGTCGTCACATTCGAACTCAAAGACAGCGGCGCGCAGGTTTTCTCCGATTTCACGTCCAACAACATTAATCGCTTCCTGACGATCGTTCTCGACGGAAAAGTCATTTCCAGCCCGCGGATTAACTCCGCCATTACCGACGGCGCAGGCATGATTACCGGAAATTTCACGCTCGAATCCGCCAACGCCTTAGCGATTCAGCTTCGTTACGGCGCGCTTCCGGTTCCGCTGAAAATCGTCGAATATAAGATGATCGGCGCATCGCTCGGAGAGGACAGCTTGTCCAAGAGCCTCATCGCCGGAATTATCGGGCTGAGTATCGCCTGTTTGTTCATGCTCATCTATTATCGGCTCCCGGGACTTGTCGCCGTTTTTTCGATCCTCTTCTACGGTCTCGTCACGCTCGCCGTGTATAAACTGATCCCGGTCACGTTATCGCTCGCCGGTATCGCCGGTTTCCTGCTGACGACCGGGAGCGCGTTCGACTCGAATATCCTGATGTTCGAACGCCTGAAAGAAGAACTTCGCGAAGGACGTTCGATTCAACTGGCCGCTTCAAGCTGTTGGACGAAAGCCTGGAGTTCGATTCGCGACTCGAATATCGCGACCCTGATTACCGCCGCAATCCTCTTTTATTTCGGATCTTCGTTCGGCGCGACCGTCGTCAAGGGATTCGCCGTCTCGCTGATGATCGGCGTGGTGATTTCGCTGCTCTCCAGTTATCTGGTTACGCGTACGCTCCTTCACTACGCGACAGCGCCGTTGAAAGACGAACCCGGCGTCAAATCGAAAGCTTTCGGAATCTAAGCGGAGGGTAAATTCATGAAAATCGACATTCTTTCTAAACGCTATTGGTTTTTCGCCTTCTCTTTACTCTTAATCGTTCCCGGCCTGATCGTCCTCGGCGTCAAGGGCTTGCCGATGGGGATCGATTTCACCGGCGGCACCTTAATTGAACTGCGCTTCGCCGACGGAACCCGTCCGGAACGAGAGGAACTCGAAAGCGAAACGATCGACTACGGAATCGACGCAACCGTCGTCACGTCCGGTGATAACAACGCCATCATCCGCGCTCCTTTCCTGAGCGACAGCGAAATCGAGGACTATATCAACTTCGTCGCCGAAACTTACGGCCAGGAAGCGGATAACCTGCGCTTTTCAATCAGCTCGGTCGGACCTTCGATCGGCCAGGAAGTTACCGGCCGCGCCGGTTTAGCCGTCCTCGCCGCCGCGATCGCCGTCATCCTGTATATCTGGTTCGCGTTCCGAACGATCCCGAACAGCTTCCGCTACGGAATTTGCGCCGTTCTGGCGATGATCCATGATATCCTGATCGTTTTATCGCTCGCCGCGCTCGGCCAATTTTGGGGCTGGCAGTTTACCTCGCTGACCTTGACCGCGCTGCTGACCGTCATCGGGTTCTCAGTTCAGGATAAAATCGTCGTCTTCGACCGCATCCGCGAAAACTCGCGCCTGCTGCGCGGAATCGATTACGAAACGCTCGTTAACCATTCGATCGTCCAGACGCTCGAACGTTCGATCAATACGCAGCTGATGACCTCCGAATTTATGCTCTTGGCGCTGGCGCTGCTCGGCGGCGCGACGCTGCGCGATTTCTCGATCGTCCTGCTCGTCGGGCTGCTGATGGGTACCTACTCGTCGATCTTTATCGCTGCGCCGCTCCTCGTCGTCTGGGAAAACGAAGACTGGAAGAACCGGGGGAAGAAA
>JASBYO010000123.1 GCA_029983925.1 Flexilinea sp. | reverse complement strand
CTGAAGAACAAAGTATGTATTGTCACCGGCGGATATCAAGGAATCGGTGAAATTGTCGCGGGATATATCGCCGACGCAGGAGCCGACATCGCGATTTTCGATATGAACGACGCTCGCGAAGTCGCGGATCGAATTTCAAAGGAATATGGGGTCAAGGCGAAAGCGTACGTCTGCAACGTGACAGATCCTGAAATGGTAAAGAATTGCATAGATCAGGCCGCCAGGGATTTCGGTACGCTCGATCTTCTATTCAACAACGCCGGAATCTGTTTACATAAGCCCGCGCTCGAATGCGATCCGCAAGATTGGCTCAAAGTTATCGACGTCAATTTAAACGGCGTTTTCTACGTTGCGCAAGCTTTCGCAAGATTTCTTGTCGCGCATAACAAAACCGGCAACATCGTCAATACGGCGTCCATGTCCGCAACGATTATCAATATCCCGCAAGGGCAAGCGTCGTATAACGCCAGTAAAGCCGCGGTAAAACACCTGACAAGTTCATTGGCGGTCGAATGGGTCGATAAAGGGATCCGCGTCAACAGCATCAGCCCAGGATACATCCGGACCGCGATCACCGGGAATTCGAACCCGGATTGGCAGAAACTTTGGATTGAATCGATTCCGTTTAAGCGCATGGGGACGCCGGAAGAATTAGCCGGAGCGGTCATCTATCTTCTTTCCGACGCGTCGACCTATACGTCCGGCGCCGACCTGATTATCGACGGCTGTTTCACCAACGTCTAAGTTTAAACGGGAAATATTCTTATCCGGCTGACCGTTTCTTCACTTTGAGACAACAGGAATTCGCCTGTGCGTCGTTATAAAAATAGACAAAGGATATACTATGAAAAAATACTTAATTCTGTTTTTATCCGTTTTAGTCATTATTGGTATCTTTACCGGCTGCACAACTTCCGAACCGGCCAAAGAGACCAAATCAGACGCCGCTGAACCAGCAATGGAAAGCGACGGCGCAGAAAAAGGTGAAATGAGCGATAAGAAATTTAAAGTCGGGATTACGATCCAATCGCTCGAAAACAGTTTTTGGGCCGGCGTTTTCGGAGAAGTCGAAAAGCTAATCAAGGAGAAAGGTTGGGATTATACGATTCTGTCCTGCGAAGATAATTCCGCGAAACAGATTTCACAAATCGAGAATTTCATCACGAACGAAGTCGATCTCATCATGGTTCATCCGTCCGATCCTCAAGCGCTGGAAGATTACCTGAAATCGGCTCGGGACGCAGGTATTAAAGTCATGTGCTGGGATGACCGGATGGAAAACACGGATCTGAACTGGGTTCTCGATAATACAAAACTCGGTTACGCGATCGGCGAAGTTGCGGCCAACTTCATCAACGAGCACTACAGCGCGGAGAAGAAAGCGCAGGTTGCCGTCATGAACTATCCGCAGACCCCGATTCTTCTCGAACGTGAAAACGGAATTCTCGACGCTTTAAAGACAATCGCGGACGGCAAATACGAAATCGTCGCGCAGCAGCCGGCTCTTGACGCTCAGACGGCGCTCTCGCACATGGAAACGATTTTCCAGGCCAACCCAGACGTTAAAGTCGTTTGCTCCATCGGGGCCGGCGGAGATATCGGCGCGAACGAAGCGTTCATGTCGGCGACAGGCGGAAACATTCCCGACGATATGGGAGTTTTCTCGGCCGACGCAACGCTCCAACAGCTGGAAGCGATTAAAAAGGGACAAGCCTCACGCGCTTCCATCGGATTCGAAGGTTCGAGCAAACGGACTGCGGCCGCAGTCGTGGACTTATACGAAAAACTGCTGACCGGATACAAATTTGAGGATCAGAATCTTGTACGGCCGCTGCTGGTAATCGACGCGACCAACGTAGATACCTACCTGGCAGACTATCAATAGGATCGCGTATCCGAACCTTTCGGAAGGATCGTAAAAAGTAGTTTCTGACAAAAAATGCGGGATGATTCATGAGATAATCCCGCATTATTTATCGAAAGTAGGCGGTTGTAATAATGAATGAAGAATACGTTTTGCAATTACAACATATCCGCAAAGAATATCCGGGCGTCATAGCGTTAAAAGACGTTTCAATCGAAGTAAAACCGGGAGAAATTTTAGGATTAATCGGCGAGAACGGCGCCGGCAAATCGACCTTGATCAAATGCTGTTCGGGCGCAGTTATTCCGACTTCCGGAAAAATCCTTGTGAATGGGAAAGAATTTACCAGCATGACGCCGCAGTTAGCGGCTGAAAACGGGATCGCAATTATCTATCAGGAATTCAACAATGTCAAAGGATTGTCCGCCGCTGAAAACCTCTTTCTCGGGAATCCGATTCGGAACGGTATTATTGTTGACCAAAAGGCGATGGAGAAAAAGGCGAAGGAAGTCTTTGCGCAGTTGAATATCAATATCAATCCCAAAACGCTTGTCGGAGATCTCACGGTCGGATATCAGCAGATGGTAGAAATCGCCAAAGCAATTAAGCAGGACGCCAAAGTTTTAATCATGGACGAACCTTCAGCCCCATTAACGAGCGCTGAGGTGGAAAGCATGTTTAAAATCTGCCGTCTCCTGCAATCGAAAGGCGTATCGATTATCTATATCTCGCATCGGCTCGAGGAAATTTTCGAACTGACGAGCCGAATCGTCATTCTTCGCGACGGGGATTATATTACGACGCTCGAGACAGACAAATCCAACGTGAACGAATTAATTCGTCATATGGTCGGACGCGACCTGACGGAATCGTTCCCGCCGCGCAAAGATTGTATTGAAAAAGATCATGTTATCTTGGAACTCCGGAACCTTACCGGAAACGGCGATCAAAATATCGACCTGAAACTTCGCAAAGGGGAAATCCTCGGCTTGGGCGGATTGGTAGGAGCCGGACGCACGGAGTTAGCGCAAATGATTTTCGGCTGCGCCGCGGTAGAATCGGGAAAAATCCTTTTTCACGGTAAAGAAATCCTGCCGAAAACGCCGCGGGAGGCGATCGATCTGGGGATCGCGCTCGTACCGGAAGATCGGAAACGGCATGGCGCGCTATTGGAAATGTGCGTAAAAAACAATATCAACATGCCGATTTATCCGCGGATTTCAAAATTTTCGGTAATCGATTCGAAGACGGAAAAGAAAACCGCGGAAAAGTATAAAGATGACTTGCGAATCAAAACGCCGACATTGGACCAGCAGGTTAAAAACCTAAGCGGAGGGAATCAACAAAAAGTCATCTTAGGAAAATGGCTGGCCGCGAACTCCGAATTGATTATTTTCGACGAACCGACGCGCGGAATCGACGTCGGCGCGAAATTCGAAATATACAAGTTAATGAATGATCTTGTCGAGAGCGGGAAAACAATCCTGCTGATTTCTTCCGAGCTGGAAGAATTGATGGGAATGTCCGACCGGATCGTCGTCCTTTCGCAGGGAAAAATAACCGGAGAACTCCAAAAAGAAGAATTCGCCCAAGACGCGATTATGAAACTGGCGTTTTCGGTGAAGGAGGAAGTCGAATGAAATCAACTGTAATGAATACGATCAAAAGTAAAGCGATCTGGTTTGTTTTAGCTTTCCTCTTTATCGGCTTTACGATCGCAAATCCGAGATTCATCTCAACAAAAAACTTGTTCACAATCGCGCGTCAGGTATCTATGTACGGAATCGCCGCCGTAGGGATGACTTTCGTTATTCTAATTGCGGGAATCGACCTTTCGGCCGGATCCGTTATTACGCTGGTCAACATTGTTTGCGCTTACTTAATGGTTAAAGCCGGATTCGGCATGGCGACTGCTGTTATCTTGTCCGTTCTGATGGCGACGCTGATCGGCGTTTTAAACGGTTTTTTCGTCTCTACGATTGGAATCCCGGCAATTATCGCGACCTTCGCGTCGCAAATTATCTTCGAGGGCGCAGCTTATCTGATCAGCGGCGGTATTCCGATTTACGGATTCGACGAACGGTTCAAGGTTATCGGACAAGGTTTTATCGGGCCGGTACCGGTGCCGGTCATTATCATGATCATTTGCTTCGGGATCGGCTCCTTTATCTTGAATAAGTCATATTTCGGCCGGAATTTTTACGCGGTCGGCGGAAACGAGGAAGCGGCCAAATTATCCGGGATTCAAGTCGGAAGAATTAAATACATGATTTATTCGTTATCCGGATTTTTCGCCGGATTAGCCGGAATCGTTATGCTGTCCAGAACGAATTCCGCTCAGCCGACGGCGGGGAGCGGTTATGAATTCGACGTGATTACCTGCGTCGTCCTTGGCGGCGTTTCAGTCGCGGGCGGGCATGGCTTCATGTCAAACGTCGTCGCCGGGGTTATGATTATCGGATGCCTTACGAACGGCATGATCCTGATGAATGTGAGCAGCTATACGCAAATGATCGTTAAAGGTCTGGTGCTGCTTTTCGCGGTCGGATTTGACTGTCTCCAAAAAAGAAAATCGCACTATTAATTAGAAATCCTTCAGAACGATTCGCCCGCTCCAATCCGCCTTTAATGGACCGCCTCAAGAAAGTTTACGGATTGGAACGGGCGATAAAAGGTTCGGAACCGCGGGCGGCAGATTATTATTCAGCACAAATAAAACGCGTAAAGACAATTCATTTACGGATATGCTTGAGAACCCTCAGCGATCGAAGCTAAGGGACAGTCTCCCGCTATCGAAAGCGCCTCGCTTCCGGCTACATGCCCGACATCACGATGATTTTCCCCCGTTTTCGATAGGAAGAATCCGTAAAAATTTTTACGCTTTCGGATAACGGGATCCGGTCCGTAATAACCTGATCCATATTAATCGCGTCAGCCTGCAACAAACGAATCACCCGACCAGCGACAAGCGGATTAATAAACGACGCGGTTAACGTCAGCTCTTTTTTAAACAAATCGTCGAACGGGAATATATCCATGCGTTCGCCTTGCGGCGCTAAACCAAAAAGCATAATCGTCGCCTGTCGGGAGGCCAGCCGCAGCGCCAATTCCATCGTGACTTTCAAACCCACGCATTCGATGACGCTCGATACCGGTTCCGGATGATCTTTCCGATAAGCGGCTAACGACGCTTCGTCCGTCCCGTACGCCGCGGCGGCGCCTAACGCAACGGCTTTCTGCCGCTTAGCGGCATCCAATTCGAAAACGACGACCTTCGCCGCGCCGGCCTTCAACGCCAACATCAGCATCATTTGTCCGATTGACCCCGCTCCGATCACTAAAACGACGGATCCCGGCCGAATACCGGAACGGTCTATTCCATGCAAACAACACGAGACAGGCTCCATCATCGCCGCGACCTCAAACGGCAAAGAATCGGGAACCTTATATACCGCACGCGCGTTCACAAGCGATTTTTCAGCGAAACCGCCCGGTTTCGTCGTTCCGTATCCGGTCATCTGTTCGCAGAAATGAACGCTGCCTTCACGGCAGGGTTCGCAAACGCCGCAATAAAGATTGGGATCGATACTGACATGATCGCCGATTGAAACATGACGGACATTCTCTCCGGCAGCGGAAACGACCCCGGCGTATTCATGACCCATAATCAGCGGGTATTCGTTCGCGAACGCGCCGCCCTGCCCTTCGAACAGGTGAATATCCGTTCCGCAGACGCCGCAAGCCTTCACGTCGACGACAACCTCGTCCGGACCGGGAATCGGATCCGGCAGATCCCGGATTTCCAATTTTCGCGGTCCCGTTAAAACTAAAGCTTTCATAAAACACCTCGACTCGTTTCACTTCATAAAAAAACTCATTTGTCCGCTATCGCTTCCGCCAGATCCCCAATTTCTCAGCCTCGCGAACTAATTCCTCCCGAAAATCCGGATGGCTGATTG
>JASBYO010000122.1 GCA_029983925.1 Flexilinea sp. | reverse complement strand
AAGCGTTCAAATTAGCGTTCGCTGAAGCCGGCCCTGTCCTCGAAGAGCCGATTTATCTGGCGAAGATCGTCGTCCCTGAAGAAAATATGGGCGATATCATCGGCGACCTGAATACGCGCCGCGCCCGCATCATGGGCATGGATACCGAGAACGGCGAATCGACCGTCACGGCGATGGTGCCGCTGGCGGAAATGCTGCGCTACACGACGCAGCTGCGTTCGATGACCGGCGGCCGCGGAACGTTCGACATGGAGCTACAGAACTATGAAGTCGTCCCGCCGCACATCACGCAGGAGATTATCGCCGCGCGCGCGAAGGATAAGAAAGAAGACTGAAAAGTTAGCGGGTGAGTAAAAAACCCCCATGAGCGAGTAAATTTGGACTTGCTCATGGGGGTTTGAGTTTTAAGGCGATTGGTCCGATTCGGATCCGCTATCTTAAGACAGCGGAAATTACGTTTCGGCCCCTTTAATGAGACGCTGCGGGAGAACCGCTTGCGCGCGGATTCGGATCGATTTGACTTAGAAGACCTCGGGAACGAACGTCTGGTCGGTAATCGGCGGACGAACATACCCGACGTCCTTCTGACGCGGCGGAAGGACAAGTTTTTCCGGCGTCAAGTCCTCATAAGGGATCATGCTCAGCAGATGGGAAATCGTATTCAGACGCGCTTTCTTCTTATCGTCGGCAAGGACGACGTACCAAGGCGAATTCTTCGTATCCGTAAACTTGAACATCTCGTCCTTAGCGCGCGAATAATCGACCCAGCGCGTCCGCGATTCCAAGTCCATCGGCGATAATTTCCAACGCCGCGTCGGATCGTCGATCCGGCCCTGGAAACGCCGTTCCTGCTCGTTATCCGAGACGGAAAACCAGTACTTAATCAGGATAATCCCCGAACGAATCAGCATATTTTCAAATTCGGGCGTCGAGCGGAAAAACTCCGTGACCTGTTCCTCGGTACAAAAACCCATCACGCGTTCAACGCCGGCGCGGTTATACCATGAACGATCCATCAGGATCATCTCCCCGGCCGACGGAAGGTGCGCGACGTAGCGCTGATAATACCATTGCGTTTTTTCTTTCTCGGTCGGAACCGGGAGCGCGACGACGCGGACAATACGCGGATTCAGCGTTTCGGTAATCCGCTTAATAACCCCGCCTTTTCCGGCGGCGTCCCGCCCTTCGAAAATAACGACGACGCGCAGCCCTTTCTCTTTGATCCAGCCTTGAAGCTTAACAAGCTCGATTTGAAGCCGGGCTAATTCCCGCTCGTAGTCTTTCGTCGAAATCGGCCCTTTCTGATACGGATAGCCCTCATCGACCTCGTAATGCTTCTTGTTCTTCTTTTCTTCCTTTGCTCCTTTAGCCATACGCTCCTTCTTTCTGAACCGAGTCCAAATTAAATACAACTGTCGGAAATGACGATCCGGGAATTGATCTGTACCTTTAATCTTACAGTCAAATCACGCTAAGGTCAACGTTTTCGAAGCGGATTTTTGGGCAAAATCCGCCGGGAAAGTGCGGCGATCCTCCCGGCTACGAGGCTATTCGGATACGCGAAAACCAAGCTTATCTTTTTAGGCGCAGCGGAACCCATAATACAGTAAAATTGAATTGCCATGGAACGCGCCGAGACATCCGAAAAACGAAAAGAAGACGAATTCATTATCGATCTGCTGAGCGTATTAAATGAATTGTCTTTCGATTCCCTATTAAACAGCATTTCGAAAAAATGCAGTAAGTACGCAAACGCGTCCTATTGTATCTGCGGGCTGACGGACGAAGTCGGCGGATTCCGAACGCTGGCGATTCAGGGATTCACGGCGGGCGAACTGACACGGATGAAACTTTCTACGGACAACCCGGTCGTCATACGCGATATTCCGACCGAGAAAACGCTGAACCTGAAAACGAAAAAGGAAGTCGCCGCAATTTCGGAAATCTTCCCGGAAAAATTTCCGATGATTTATTCGCTGCTTTACCTGCCGCTGATGATCGATTCGGTAAAACGGGGCGCGATTATCCTGATGAATAAAATCGGCGGCGGCGCTTTCGGCGAATTCGACTTGCGCCTGATGCTTTTGGCGGAACGGATCGTCAGCGTCGGACTCCGCAGCGTCCGCGGTTATGAACAAATCGCCTCGCGCGAAGAAGAATTAAGCCGCCGTTATGATAATTTATCGTTATTAAACGAGTTGTCGAAAATTTCGACCTTCCGTCAGCGCAGCCTCGAAAGCCTGGTCGAAACGGTCATGGATACGATCATGACGACGCTCGATATTATCGTCGGGGAGTATTTTCAGTTAGACAAAAAAACGGGGAAATACGAACTGATCTTCAAGCGCGGACATATCGGCTTGAACAGCCTTCTCGGTTTCGCGCAGATCGAACCTCGGCTCGGCCTCGTCGGGAAAGCGATCGCCGAAAAAGCGCCGTACGTGCTGCGCGCGTCCGAGCTCGAGACGATTCATCAGAATAAAGTCACGCCGGTTCGGCTGAATTATGTTATGATTCTGCCGTTATTGACGCAGGAATCCGTAATCGGCGCGGTATGTTTGGGGACGCGCCTGCTGACGGATCCGCCGACGATGGACGTTCGGTTTTTAGCGACGGTCGGGAACTACTTTTCGCTCCTGATTCAGGAATTTCTCCTGATTCAGGAAAGAAAACAGACGGCGATTCTTGAAGAGCGGAATCGGATCGGGATGGATCTTCATGACGGCGTTATTCAGTCGATCTTTGGAGTCGGTCTGTCGCTGTAACATATCCGTTTGACCGTCCGCGACGATCCGGACGCCGCCGCCGCCCGAATCGGGGACGCAATCGACGAGATTAACGCTACGATCCGCGATATCCGATCGTATATCATGGATCTCAAACCGGCGCGGTTGACGAACGAAAACCTGATCCAAAGCCTGCGCCGGTTAGCAAACGATTTTTATTCGAATACCTTCGTTCCGACCGAATTCAAATCGGAAATCGAGGATATCGACCGGCTGTCCAACGACCATGTCAATACGTTCTTCATGATCTGCAAGGAGACGCTCGCCAATATTTCAAAGCACGCGCACGCCCGCAACGTCAGCGTCCGCTTCTACGAAAACGAACGCGATTACGTCCTGACGATCAAGGATGACGGCGTCGGCTTCGACGATCAATCCGAACGCAAATCATCCTCAAACGGCATCACGAATATGCGCCAGCGGGCGAAAAGCCTTAACGGAATGCTGCTCATCCAGTCACAGCCGAACGCCGGAACGACGCTTTCGGCTCGGATTCCTAAATAAAATTATGAACGTCAGCGGTTCGAACGGTATCGAACCGACGGAAGGAAAACGCTTTTGAAAGAAAATGAAAAAAACCGCGGATATTCCGATAAGGCCGCCGATCGCGGGGAACCGTCGTACGTTTGGCGCGCCGGTCAGCAGCGGCGAATGAACATGATCCGCGCCGCCGGCGGCGACCGCTGCCGCGGTACGATCTTAGAGAACGGCTGCGGCGTCGGCGCTTATCTGTCGCGTTTAGCGCCGGACGCAGCGATCGCGGTCGGACTGGAAGTCGAACGGGAACGCGGGGCCGAAGCGCTCGCGCTGACCGATCCGAACCGCGGCGCGGTCGTCAACGCCGTCGGCGAAACGCTCCCCTTCGCCGACAACAGCTTTGACCTGATCCTGAGCCATGAAGTCATCGAGCACGTTAACGACGACCGCCTCTGCGTTCAGGAAATCGTCCGAACGCTGAAACCGGGCGGCCGGCTGGTTTTATTCTGCCCCAATCGGGGGTATCCTTTTGAAACGCACGGCATCTACCGGCGCGGAACGTACCGCTTCGGCAATAAGCTGTTCGTCAACTATCTGCCGCGGCCGCTGCGCGACCGCCTGTGTCCGCATGTTAACGTATACACGCGCAGCGACCTCGAAAAACTTTTCCGCGGGCTTTCGGTTCGGTTCGTCGAACGCACGGTTATATTCGGAGCCTACGACAATATTATCGCCCGCAGCGGAAAATTCGGCGTCGTCTTGCGCGGTATTCTGCAGGCGCTGGAAAAAACGCCGCTGCGCTTCTTTGGGCTGTCCCATTTCTGGGTCGTTGAAAAAGAAGACAGCGCGGATCGCTAACGCGGTCCGCAGCGTTATAAAAATCGGGAAAACGAAAGCGCGAAACGAATGAAATATCATATATGGACCGAGGGATGTCAGATGAACGTCGCCGATTCACAGCGGTTGGCGTCGTCGCTCGAGAAACTCGGTTACGCTCACAGCGAAATCATTGAAGAAGCGGACGTTATCGTCCTGAATACCTGCATGGTTCGGCAAAGCGCGGAAGATAAAGCGCTCGGACGGTTAAGCTCGCTTAAGCCGGTCAAAACCAAAAACCCGGACATCATTCTCGGCCTGATGGGCTGCATGGTCGGATATAAGGATAACGAGGAAATCCGAAAAAAACTTCCGTACGTCGACGTATTCGCGCCGCCTTCGGACCCGAAACCGATTATCGACTATATCCTCGCGAAAGAATATATCGGCGATCGCGCCGATGAAGCGCTGTCCGCCGCGCCGTCCGTTTGGGACCCGGCTTCGTTAACGCTCCCGAAAAACGATCGGAACCGCGCCGTCAGCGCCTTCGTTCCGATCGTTTACGGCTGTTCCCACGCCTGCGCTTACTGCATCATTCCCTATAAGCGCGGACGGGAACGCAGCCGCGATCCGCAGGAAATTATCGCGCATATCGAATCGTTGGCGTCCCAGGGGATCAGCGAAGTCACCCTGTTAGGGCAAATCGTCGACCGCTACGGGCTGGACAATCCGGAATATCCGACGCTGGCGGGACTCTTGCGCCGGATTCATGCGATCGAAGGCATCCGGCGGATTCGGTTTTTGACGAGCCATCCGAATTGGATGACCGACGAGCTGCTCGAAACGGTTCGAGATCTGCCTAAAGTCATGCGCCATATCGAGGTCCCGGCGCAGTCCGGTAATGACGCCGTACTGAAAGCGATGCGCCGCGGTTATACCGACCGAGCCTACCGCGATCTCATCGCGCGCATCCGGGAGACAATCCCCGGCGTCTCGATCGGAACGGATATTATCGTCGGCTTTCCCGGCGAAACCGAAGCCCAATTCGAAGACACGGCGAATCAGCTGCGCGATTTAAAACTTGACGTCGTGCATTTAGCGCGATATTCGCCGCGGACGGGAACGCTGTCCGAACGAACGATGACCGACGATGTCAGCGAAGCGGAAAAATGGCGGCGGTTCCGGATTATCGAAGCCCTTCAGGAAAAAATCGCGGCGGACCATCACGCCAAACGGCTCGGGGAAACGATCGAAGTTCTTTTCGAAGAAAAGAAGCGCGGCCGCTGGGTCGGCCGAAGCGAAAATATGGATCTCGTTTACGTCGAGAGCGACGAAAATTTAACCGGGCGTTATCTTCCGGTAAAGATCGAATGGACCGGACCATGGACAATGATCGGGACGATCGCCGACGGTCTCGGAGAATGAGCCTTGAACCGGCCGCGCAGCAATCGATTCATGTCCGGGGTCTCTATCCGTCGGCCCCGGTCGGAGCCTGAGTATGGATGAGAAATCGCTGCGGATGCTTGAATTTCAGGAAGTCCGCGAACGCTTACGGCGCTACGCGTCTTTTTCTGCTTCCGCAGCGCGCGCGGAAACGCTCGAACCGGATACCGATCCCGAATGGATTCGGCTCGAATTAGCGCGGACGACGGAAGCGCGCCGCCTTCTGAGCGTTAATGATTCTTACCGCTTAGGCGGCTGCGTCGATTTTCGGCCCGCGCTCCGGATCGCGCGGAAAAGCGGAACAATCGAGGCGAAAACGTTCGTTGAAATCGGTTATACGCTGGCGGTCGCGCGCGATTTACGCGCCTCGCTGATGCATCATGCCGAAAAATA
>JASBYO010000121.1 GCA_029983925.1 Flexilinea sp. | reverse complement strand
CCATCGGCGCGGCTTCTTCTACGGCCGGTTCAGCGGCGGCCTCTTCCATCGGCGCGGCTTCTTCTACGGCCGGTTCAGCGGCGGCCTCTTCCATCGGCGCGGCTTCTTCTACGGCCGGTTCAGCGGCGGCCTCTTCCATCGGCGCAGCTTCTTCTACGGCAGCGGCCGGGACGGTCGGCTCTGCGGATGAACAGGCTCCCAGAAGCAGGCCTAACACGAGCACAAGGCTCAATAAAACGGATAATTTCTTGCTTCCCATTATTTCCTCCTAAATGGAACTCAACTTTCTAACAGCCTACCGAACGACTGGTTTCTGGCTGCTATCCACGAAAATTTGATACGGTCTTCATTACTTCCGCGCGAAACGATCGCGAAAATGGCAGGCGCAGAAATGACCGGGGGCGACCTCGCTCAACGCCGGCCGTTCCGCGGCGCAAATATCCTCCGCGTACCGGCAGCGCGTCCGAAAACGGCAGCCGGAAGGCGGATTAATCGGCGACGGAACGTCCCCTTCCAGGATAATCCGTTCGCGCGTTTCTTCGATAAACGGATCCGGGAACGGAACGGCCGAAAGGAGCGCCTGGCTATAAGGGTGGATCGGATTTTGATACAGCATATTTCGGTCTGCCAACTCTACGATAATACCCAAATACATGACCGCGATCCGATCGCTGATATGACGGACCATCGATAAGTCATGGGCGATAAACAGGTACGTCAGGTTCAATTCCTTCTGCAAGTCTTCCAACAAGTTGACGACCTGCGCCTGGATCGAGACATCGAGCGCCGAAATCGGCTCATCGCAGACGATCAGCTTCGGCTCAAGCGCCAACGCGCGCGCGACGCCGATCCGCTGCCGCTGGCCGCCTGAAAATTCATGCGGGTAACGGTTGACGAACGCCGGATTCAGCCCGACCAGAGATAAGAGCTCCTGAACGCGGCGCTCCTTCGCCGCGCCGGAAAAGGTCTTATGAATCTCCATCGGCTCGGCAATAATTTTCCCGACCGTCATACGCGGATTCAGGCTCGCGTAGGGATCCTGGAAAATCATCTGGATATCCCGGCGCTTCCGCCGCAGCTTCTCGCCTTTCAGTTCCGCTAAATTCTCGCCCTCGAAAATAATCTTCCCCGACGTCGGACGGTGCAGCTGCAAAATCGTCCGCCCCGTCGTCGATTTACCGCAGCCGCTCTCGCCGACCAGGCCGAGCGTCTCGCCGCGGAAAATATCGAAAGAAACGTCGTCGACCGCGTGAACCGCGCCGACGCTGCGCTGAAAAATAACCCCTTTTTTGATCGGGAAATGTTTTACCAGATTTTCAACATGCAGAAGAACTTCCCGCTCCGCCATTATTTGTACTCCTTCCCGGTTTTCGGATCGACCCAACAGGCGACATAATGTTCGTCGCCTTCGCGATTGACCAGCGTCGGATTTTCAGAACGGCAGCGGGCAACCGCATGCGGACAGCGCGGTTCAAACGGGCAGTACGTCGGTTTTTCGAGCAGCGTAGGCGGCAGACCGTCGATCGACGTCAGCCGGCGATACGAAAGTTCGTCCATCCGCGGCAGCGAACCCAGCAACCCGATCGTGTACGGATGCTGGGGGTTCGCGTAAAGGCTCTTAACCGGCGCGGTTTCGATAATATAACCGCCGTACATGACGTTGACCCGATCCGCCAGTCCGGCGATAATCCCCAGATCATGCGTGATCCAGATAATCGCCATCCCGAGTTCGTCGCGCAGCCGCTTGACCAACTCGACAATCTGGGCCTGGATCGTGACGTCAAGCGCCGTCGTCGGTTCATCGGCGATCAAAATCTTCGGTTCGCAGATCAACCCCATCGCGATCATGACGCGCTGGCGCATACCGCCGGAAAACTGATGCGGATATTCATGAATCCGGTCTTTCGCGTTCGGGATCCCGACCAATTCGAGATATTTAATCGCCCGTTCGTACGCTTCCGCCTTGGAACAGTTGTTATGAATCATGAACGGTTCGGCGGTCTGGCGTCCGATCGTCAGTACCGGATTAAACGAAGTCATCGGATCCTGGAAAACGACGCTGATTTTCGAGCCGCGATACTTGCGCATCTGATCATTATTCAATTTCAGCAGATCGACGCCTTCAAAAAGCGCCTCTCCCGCGACGACTTTTCCCGGAGGCGTCGGGATCAGTCCCAACAGGGACATCATCGAAACCGTTTTGCCGCAGCCGCTCTCGCCGACGATCCCCAGCGTTTCTCCCTCGCGAATCGCAAACGAAACGCCGTTTACGGCATGAATCGTACCGTTCCGCGTACGAAACTGCGTCTCGAGTCCTTTAACCTGCAATATATCTCCCATGACTCGTTCCCTTCATGAATAAATTTGCCGATGCTACAAATATTTCCAAGTCGTCTGTTTTTTTCGGCCTGAGATGGAAAAATAATGATGAGGAGCATACCATATAAAAATATTTCGCAGCACAACTTTAAGCATAGATTGAATCAATTATACCGAAAATTATTTCAGTGCAAAAGAAATAGCCGTCCAGCGCATTATTTTTTTACACAAAAAAAGCGGAGAATCCCGTTAAAACGCTGAAAACGACCGCCGGCGCCCGATCCGGCGGATTTGCGGCGGAACGTAAATCCGCTACAATATAAGAAAAACAAAGCGAATTAGGATCAGGAGGCGCAGCATGAGCTATTTAATCGGTATCGATTTAGGAACAAGCGGAACGAAGACCGTTTTATTTCGTGAGGACGGCGCCGTCCTCGCCGCCGAAACAATCGAATACCCCCTATATATTGAAAAGAACGGTTGGGGCGAACAGGATCCGCAGGATTGGTGGGCCGCCGCGCGCGACAGCATCCGATCCGTCCTGAACCGCGCCGCGATCGATCCGTCCGCAATCAAAGGGATCGGTATCTCCGGCCAGATGCACGGATTGGTCATGCTGGATCGCGGCGGGAACGTCCTGCGCCGATCGATCCTCTGGCTCGATCAGCGTACGGCGAAAGAATGCGCCGAGATTACCGAAAAAATCGGAGCGGAGCGGCTGATCCGGATTACCGCCAATCCGGCGCTGACCGGCTTCACAGCCTCTAAAATTCTCTGGGTCCGCGCGAACGAACCGGAAATCTACGCGCGCTGCGCCCATATCCTTCTCCCCAAAGACTACCTGCGCTACAAATTGAGCGGCGAATTCGCAACCGAAGTCTCCGACGCTTCGGGAATGCAGCTGTTGGACGTCCCGCGCCGCGATTGGTCAGACGAAGTCCTGGAGAAACTCGAAATCGACCGCTCGCTGCTGGCGAAAGTTTACGAGTCGCCGGAGGTGACGGGCGCCGTCAGCGCGGCCGCGGCCGCTGAAACCGGACTCAGCACCGGGACGCCGATCGTCGGCGGAGCCGGCGATAACGCTGCCGCCGCGGTCGGGACCGGCGTCGTTCGGGACGGAACCGCCTTTACGACGATCGGTTCGTCAGGCGTCGTCTACGCGCATAGTTCGGAAATTACGATCGACCCCCAAGGACGCGTTCATACCTTCTGCTGCGCCGTACCCGGCGCATGGCACGTCATGGGCGTTCACCAGGCCGCCGGCCTGTCGCTGCGCTGGCTGCGCGATAACGCCTGCGCGCCCGAAATCGAACGCGCCGCGGCATTGGGCATCGATCCGTACGCCGTCATGAGCGACGAAGCGCAGAAAATCGCCGTCGGCTCGGACAAATTACTTTACCTGCCTTACCTGAACGGCGAACGCACGCCCCATTTAGACCCCGACGCGCGCGGCGTATTCTTCGGCTTATCCGCGCTCCATTCCCGAGCCCACCTGATCCGCGCCGTCATGGAAGGCGTTTCGTTCTCGCTGCGCGATTCGTTCGCGATCCTGGAAGCGATGAAAATTAAGCCTGAATTAATGACCGTGACCGGCGGCGGCGGACGGTCCCCGCTCTGGCGCCAGATGCTCGCGGATAATTTCAACTGCCCGGTTCAAACGATCGACGCGAAGGAAGGGCCCGCGCTCGGCGTCGCGATCCTTGCCGGCGTCGGCGCCGGATTGTTCAAGTCGGTCGCGGAAGGCTGCGACGCGTTCATCCGTCCCGGCAAGATTCAAACGCCGATCGCCGAAAACGTCGCCGCCTATAACCGCATCTATCCGCTCTATCGCCGGCTGTATGACGATCTGAAAACGTCGTTTAAAAGCCTGGCAAGGCTGTAAGCCGCCGCGGCGGAACGTCCGGGCAAACGGGAACTTTTTCTGTCCCGCCGTCGTACTAACCATACAGGACTTATACAAACGATCGGACTTTGAACATGAAAACAAAACTTTTCTCTTTTTTTATCCTGAGTACGCTGCTGATCGCCGGCTGCGGTCCGAAAAAAACGCCCGAACCGACGATTTCCGCGGAGCAGATTCAGCAATGGGCGGCGCAGACCGTCAACGCGATCGTCGCGCAGGAAAAACCGGCGACCACGCAGATCGCCGTCATTCCGCAAGCCACGCCGACGAGCCAGATCATCTCGATACCGCCGACGCTCCCGCCCCAACCGCCGACAGCTGTTCCGACAATCCCGCAGACGAATCCGGGAGCCGGCGCTCCTGCGGCGCCGATCCAGCGCGCGTGCGATCAATTCGGCTTCGTATCGGACGTAACCGTTCCGGATAAAACCGCGATGCAGCCCAATCAGGGATTCCAGAAAATCTGGCGCATCCAAAATACAGGAAGCTGTACCTGGACGCCGGCATATCAGTTCGTTTTCTACAGCGGCGACCAGATGTCGGCGCCGGGAGCCGTTCAAATCCCCAGTACCGTCGCGCCCGGACAAACGGTCGATATCGCCGTCGATATGAAAGCGCCGAACGCCAACGGCGAATTTCAAGGCAATTGGCTGATGCGCAACGCGTCCGGCGCGATCTTCGGAACCAGTGCGGCGACGACGCCGATTTGGGTCAAAATTAAGGTCAGCGGCGCGGCGGCGAACGCTCCCGCCAATACGCCGGTTCCGGGCGCGAGCGGCTCAACCTGCACGATCCTCAGTATCTCGCCGAACGGATCGGAATCGTTCGGTCCGAACAGCAAATTGACCTTTTCCGTTTCCGTCCGAAACGACAGCGCCGTTACCTGGGATACGGCAAATTACGACATCGCTTTTATCGATGGAAATAACATGCTCGAAAACAAGAATATCACCGCGCAGGATATCCCCTACAACATTCCGCCCGGCCAGACGCTTAACGTATCTTTCGGAGGGATCTCGCCGAATACGAACGGACTGTTCCCGATGACCTGGGGCGTCGTTCAGAATAACGTCATTAATTGCCAGTTTACCTTCCGCGTCAACGTTCCGTAGGAACCGCTGAAGGAACAGGCAGAAACCGCGCTAATCCGAGCGCGGTTTTTTTTATTACATTTTTAAAAATTTGCGTCATTTTCGCAAATTGCCCGCTATCCGGGCGCGAAAAGTTTTATAATAAAAACCAGTCGGTTTCACAACAAAAGAAAAAGGAATTTATACATATGAACGGGTATCAGGAAAGCGATCTCCTCCTTGGAGGTATCGGCGCCGGAGCGATCATCTTCGGCATTCTCGGATTTATTATCGGAATCGTTGTCCTCTGGAGAATATACGATAAAGCCGGCGAACCCGGCTGGGCCAGTTTAGTTCCGTTTTATAACATGTATGTCCTATTCAAAATTACCTGGGGAAACGGTATTTTGTTTTTATTGCTGCTGATCCCGTTCGCGAATCTTATTATAGCGATCATCCTGCCGTTTAAACTCGCCAAGGCGTTTGGGAGAGGCGTCGGTTTCGGCTTCGGGCTGCTGCTCCTCCCGATTATTTTTTTCCCGATTTTAGCCTTCGGCAATTCCGCATACGTCGGCGTCGATCTTAAGCAGCAACAGAATCCGCCCGTCTTACAACAGCAAATCATCAT
>JASBYO010000120.1 GCA_029983925.1 Flexilinea sp. | reverse complement strand
GTACTTGGAGGGCGACCTCCTGGGAGAGTAGGAAATTGCCAACAACTCTTTTTTTTGTTTTAACGCATTGTTTGAAAGCCTTTTCTTTTTGGAAAAGCGTTTTATCCGTATCCTTTAGCCGTATTCCCGGCGATATATCCGGGCTGTAAAGGACGGAATATTTGCAAGATCTCCCAATCAAGACGAACTTCGGATCCGATCGGCAGCAGGGAATTTGTCCTATCGCTGCCGTCAGCAACGGCGCAAGACGTTTTTCTCAGACGCGCCGTTTTAATCTTTTCCTAATGTCGGACGATCCTTTTTCCGCGAAAATCCGGAACAAATTCGGTATAACTTCCGTATATAGCTTGAATAAAAACTACTTAATGGAGTGATGCATGAATATTGTTTCTAAAGATGCGGGAAAAGAAAAACTGGTCAATCTTAGATGGTTCGACCTCCTGATCATTACCGTCATTTTATTCGGCAACGCGATTTATATTTCAACGACTTCTTTTTTCAGTCTGTCGGAGTCAATGTTAGGAGATCCGATCGATTATTCTCAATCGGATTTTTGGTACCTTTTGGGGACGCAGTTCGTTTTTTTAATGGTCGCTTTGATTTATTTGCGGCTCCGAAACTACGATTTCTCGCAGTGGCATATCCGGATCACGCCGAAGGCGATTTTATTGGGCGCGATTCTCTTTATCGGCGCGGCGCTGGTTTTTGATTTATATTTCCTGCTTGTCGGCTGCCTGTTCCCTGGCCTTTGGGGCTGCGACGTAACGTCTGACGCTTGGACGTCGCTGTCATTATGGGATACGGTGATGAGCGCTGATTTATCTTTGATTTTATACGCGCTGCTGAACGGGTTTTACGAAGAGATTTTTTTCCTGGGAATTTGTCTGAGCGTTGAATCTAAAAGAATTTTCCCGTCGTTTCTTTATTCGCTTATCGTCCGCTACTCGTTTCATACTTATCAGGGAAATATTTCAGCGATCGCGATCGGTTTTATCTTGGGAACAATTTTTTACCTGGTTTATATCCGGACCGGGCGAAGAAATCTCGTGCCCTTTTTCGTCGCACATTCGATCGCGGATATTCTTGGCGTCGGATTGATCAGTTATATTCTTTCCTAAGACTGTATTCGCGGGACCTGTTTTTCCCCGGCCAGCGTTTCTGAGGTCGGCTTCATTTTCGAGGCCGTTTTTTGGTTCGATAACTTCGAAGTTTGCTAAAATTCTTCCCTTGAAGTTAAAGTAGCTATAAGTCGTATAATAAAAATGTCACTAAGCTAACAGGCTACAAAAGAGGTGAAGGCATGAAAAAAAATGTGCTTCTGAAAAACGCGAAAGCGATCGTAAGCTGCGACGCGGCGGATACCGTTTATCGCGACTGCGATATGCTGATTCACGACGGAATGATCCGAAAGATCGAAGCGAATCTTCAAGATGAAACAGCCGAAACGATCGACGTATCCGGTAAATTCGTTTATCCCGGTCTAATTAACACGCATCATCATTTCTTCCAGACTTTCGTCCGCAACACGGTCGCGATTGATTATCCGAACATGACTGTCGTTGAGTGGCTCGATAAGATTTACCGGGTTTTCCAGGCGATCGATCCCGACGTTATCTATTATAGTACCCTGACGGCGTTATCCGATTTGATTAAACACGGCTGTACCTGCGCTTTTGACCATCAATATTGCTATACGCGGAAAACCGGGAAAGAGCCGGTGGACCGGCAGATGGCGGCGGCGGAAGCCTTAGGGATCCGGTACCATGCCGGTCGGGGAACGAATACGCTTCCGCGCGGCGAAGGCAGCACGATTCCGGACGAAATGCTGGAAACGACGGACGAATTTCTGGCGGATTGCGAACGAATCATCGACCTGTATCACGACCCGAACCCCGGTTCGATGCGCCAGATCGTGTTGGCTCCCTGCCAGCCGATCAATTCTTATCCGGAAACGTTTATCGAAAGCGTGAAATTGGCGCGCGCGAAAAATGTCCGGCTGCATACGCATCTGGGCGAAGGCGAGAACGGAATCATGCTGAACCGATGGGGAAAACGGACGCTTGACTGGTGTGAAGAAATCGGCTTCATCGGCGAAGACGTCTGGTTCGCTCATTTTTGGGAGGGAACGGCGGACGAATTTCGGAAGTTGGCGCAGTACGGCAGCGGCGTTTCGCACTGTCCGGGACCGGCGATTCTCGGCGGTTTCCCGATCCTCGATATCCGCGCGCTGCGGGAAACGGGGGTCAGCGTCAGCCTCGGCTGCGACGGGTCGGCGACGAACGATTCGTCAAGCCTGCTGGATACGCTGCGGATGGGCTACCTGATGCAGACCTGGCACAGCAAAGCGCGCGGCGGCTGCGTGACGCCGTACGAGATGCTCAAAGCGGCGACGGTCGAAGGCGCGCGGACGCTGGGCCGTTCCGATCTCGGGTCGCTGGAGATCGGGAAATGCGCCGATCTGTTCATGATCGATTCGAACGTTCCGGAGTTGGCGGGTACGCTTCATGATCCGCGTAATCTCCTGGCGCGCGTTGGCGTTACCGGCAATGTTTGGATGACGATTGTCGGCGGGAAAGTCGTTTATTCGGATGGAAAGCTGAAAGGTGTTGATGAAGCCACGATGGCGCGCGACGCCGAGGCGGTTTGCGACCGCGTTATTCGGAATCCATTCCGAGCTTATTTTTAGTTTTCAGATCTTTTGGAGGAGCGATGAAGAAGAATTTTGTTGCTGTCGTTTTGTTGGTTGTCTGTTTTATGCTGCTGTTAACGGGCTGCAAAACCGGGACGGATAAGGCGGACGACGCGGGCGCGTCCGATACGATGAAAGTCGCGTTGATCCTGTCCGGACCGGCGAACGATCAGGGCTGGAACGCGACCGCGCTCGAAGGGTTGAATGAGGCTGAGAAAGAATACGGCGTAACGGTTTCGACGATGGAAAACGTCAGTATCGCCGACTCGGAAGCCGCGTTCCGCGATTACGCGGCTCAGGGCTATAACCTGGTTATCGGCCACGGTTATCAATTCGGAGAACCGGCGCAGAAAGTTTCCGCCGATTTCAAGAACGCGTTCTTCATGTCGACGGAATCGAACTCCGAATCGGAAAATATGGCGTCCTATGTCATGAGCTGTGAGCAGGGCGCGTATCTGATGGGGATGCTTTGCGCGGGGATGAGCGAAACGAAGGTTATCGGCGTCGTCGGCGGTTTCGAACAGCCGTCGATTACGAAAGAACTCGAAGCGTTCAAGTTAGGCGCGAAAGAGATCGATCCCGAGATCAAGGTTCTCGAACTCTACGTGAATTCGTTTACGGACGCGTCGCTCGGGAAAGAAGCGGCGATCAGCATGATTAACCAGAACGCCGACGTTTTGTACCATGTCGCGAATCAGGCCGGGAACGGCGTGATTATGGCGGCGCAGGAGAACAGCCTGCTGGCTTGCGGAAATTCGTACGATCAAAGCAGCATCGCGCCGGATACGGTTATGGCGTCGACGGTGTACCGAATGCCGAAGGTGATCTTAACCGGCGTCGAACAGGTTAAAAAAGGTATCTTCGCGGGCGGTATTTATCATCTGGGCATCGCCGAAGACGTTGTCGATATCACCGGCTACGGTAACTTCGAGTCAAAAATCCCCGAAGAATTAAAGAACCGGATCGCGGCGAAAAAAGAAGCGATCAAGACGGGCGAATTTATCGTTCCGGTTATTGAAACGCCGACGAAATAGACTGCCGTTTGATTTTATTGTTCGGGATTTCCCGGCTTCCAAAGGAGGATTGACGTTCATGCTGAGATTGGAAAACATTCAGAAACTATTTTTTGGAAAATACGCGAACCGGAATGTCAATTTGAGCGTGGAAGCCGGAGAAGTTCATGCGTTATTGGGCGAGAACGGCGCGGGAAAAACGACGCTGATGAATATTCTTTACGGTTTGTACCAGCCGGACGGCGGACGAATCGTCATCGACGGCGAAGAGGTCCGGTTTGAATCGCCGAAAGATGCGATTGAAAAACAGATCGGTATGGTTCATCAGCATTTCATGCTCGTGCCGTCTTTAACGGTTTCTCAGAATATTACCTTGGGGTTGAAAGAGAAGGGATATCCGCTGACCGATCGAAAGGCGATTAATCGCCGTCTGACGGAATTATCGGAACGGTACGGGCTCCCGATCGACGTCGACGCGCCGGTCAGTTCGCTTTCGGTCGGGGAACAGCAGCGCGTGGAAATCATGAAGCTGCTGTATCGGGACGCGCGGATCCTGATCCTGGACGAACCGACGGCGGTCCTGACGAGCCAGGAGGCGGATAAGCTGTTTTCGGTTTTGAAACGGTTGGTTGCCGACGGCTGTTCCGTGATCCTGATCACGCATAAAATCCCGGAAGTCATGAAAATCGCTGATCGGGTGACCGTCATGCGCGACGCCGAAACGATCGCCGCGTTTTCGATTTCCGAGTTGAACGAGACGCGATTGGCGGAATGTATGATCGGACGCAAGCTGAGCGAACGTCCGCGGATCGAAGCGGCGGCGGAAAATGCGGAGCCGGGACTGACGTTGGAAAATGTGACGGTGATTCGCGGCGGCGTAACGCGCCTGAACGATGTCAGTTTCACGCTCAAGCGCGGTTCGATTCTCGGCGTGGCCGGCGTTGAAGGAAACGGTCAAAAGGAACTGGCGGAAGCGATCGTCGGGTTAAGACCGGTACAAGGAGGCGCGATTCGTTTCGGGTCGGAGCTGTTGAACGGACGTTCGGTTCAGGAACGGCGCGCTTTGGGCGTCGCTTACATTTCAGACGATCGTCACCATGACGGGCTGCTGATGGACGCCGGGATGACGGATAATATGCTGCTGAAGTATTGCCGGGCAGGGCGGTACTGCCGCTGGGGATTGCTTGATTTTAATGGAATCAGGCGGTTGACCGACGAAAAAAAAGACGCGTATCGGATCAAGACGGATCGCCTTTCGACGCCGGTTCGTTATTTATCCGGCGGAAACCAGCAGAAGATCATCTTATCGCGGGAATTGGCGGACGATCCGCGCCTGATTATAGCGGCCCAGCCGACGCGCGGGCTGGATATCGGCGCGTCGGAATTCGTTCGCGATCAGCTTCTTTCGCAGCGGCGGAACGGCGCGGCGGTTTTGCTGATATCGGCGGATTTGGACGAAATTTTATCGTTGAGCGACTCGATCGCCGTCTTATATAACGGCCGGATCATGGCGATTTTGGACAATAATCATAATTTGGATATGACGAAGATCGGATTATGGATGGCGGGAAAAGACGCGGCGGAAGAGGAGACGGTTCTATGAATCGAATCATCTCGAAAATAAACGGAAAAGAAATTCTGGCGGACGCGCTGATGATCGCCGTCGTTATGATCTTGACGGTTCTTCTGATTTCGCTTTCGGGGAATAGTCTCGCCGCGGCGTTCGGCGGATTTGTCCGCGGGATCAGCGGGTCGAGCTATTCCGTCGCCGAAGTCTTTGTCAAAGCGACGCCGTTAATCCTGGCCGGATTAGGCGTATCGTTCGCGTTCCAAAGCGGTTTTATCAGTATCGGCGCCGAAGGCCAGCTGTATATGGGCGCGATCGCGACGACGGCGGCCGCGTTAGCGTTTCCCGCTCTTCCGCGCGCGCTGATCCTGCCGCTCTGTTTTTCGGTCAGCTTTTTGGCGGGCGGTCTCTGGTCTCTCGTTCCCGGCGTTCTAAAAGCGCGTTTCGGGATTTCCGAGGTGATTAATACGATTATGTTCAACTATATCTCGCTCGGAATTGTCGGGATTCTCCTTCAAACGGTTCTGAAAGATCCGAATAATTTTTTCCCGGTTTCTGCGACGATCGCCGATTCGGCGAAATTGAGCAAAATCGTTTCCGGGACGCGGCTTCATAGCGGAATCCTTCTCGCTTTGGCGTGCGCGCTGCTGGTTTATGTCCTGATTTACTATACGTCGACGGGTTTTAAGGTCCGCGCCGTCGGGATCAATGCGCAGGCCTGCCGAACGGCGGGACTTCCGGTCGGTTCGACGATCATTTTTACTTCGCTGATGAGCGGCGGGTTGGCGGGCGTCGCCGGATTCGCCGAGATTTCCGGACTTCATCATCACTTGATCGAAGGTATTTCGCCGGGTTACGGTTATCTGGCGGTTATCGTCGCGCTGATCGGGAATAATCATCCCTTCGGCGTCGTTTTGTCGGGGGGCGCGC
>JASBYO010000119.1 GCA_029983925.1 Flexilinea sp. | reverse complement strand
GCCTTGACAGGAAAAGAATCCGACTTTAGCATTAAGGCGACAAATCTAATTATGTTTTGTTGCCAGGTATATGAAAACGTTTCCACATTTCACGTAAGGAGGTATTTTTTATTTATATATCATAAAATTATCAATTTTTGTTAGTGGTCAAGCCGTATAAAACAAAAAGGAGTTCTCTAAGTATGAAAAAAATTCAATTTGGTTTAATTCTTGTTGTGTTAGCGATTGCGTTTGCCGCAGTCATGCCTGCGTTTGCTGCTGATCCGTATGAGATTATTTTTGTTCCGAAGCTGATCGGTATTCCCTGGTTTACGACGATGGAAAAAGGGTTCGTCGATTACGGGAAAGAAGCCGGGACGCTGAATATTACGACGATGGGCGCGACGGATGCCGATCCGGCCGCGCAGGCGCGCATGCTCGAAGATGCGATTGCGAAATCCCCGGACGCGATCGTTGTCGTCCCGAACGATACCGCGACGCTCGAACCCCTGCTCCGCAAGGGCAAAGAAGCCGGAATCCTGATGATCACGCAGGAAGCCCCGACCGTTAAAAACGCCGATCTTGACATCGAATTCCTGATCCTCGCGCAGGAAGGAAAAGACGTTGTCGAGCTGTTGGTTAAAAATATGGGAACTGAGGGCGGTTACGCGATCATGGTCGGCGGTTTAACCGTTGAAGGTCATAATAACCGCGCCGACGCGATGGTCAAATATCAGGAAGAAAATTATCCGAACCTGTATCAGGTTACCAGCCGCGTTGAAGGCGGTGAAAACGTTCAGGTCGCGCATGACAAACTGCTTGAACTCAGTACGGCGTACCCTGACATGAAAGGTATTATCACGATCGGCAGCCTCGGCGGTATCGGCGCCAGCCAGGCCGTCCGCGAAAAGAATCTGATCGGTAAATTCTCGGTGATCGGCTGTACCGTTCCGAGCGAAGCGGTCGCTTATCTTGAGGACGGATCGATGGCCGGCAATTATATCGGCAACCCTTACCGCATCGGTTTAGACTCAGCTTATATCGTCGAACAGATTCTTCAGGGTAAGAAAATCGAAGAGCTGACCGACCTCCCGGAATACGGCGAACCGATTATCGAAGGCAATATCATCACCTTCCACGCGGATTCCGAAGTAACGGCTGAAAACGCCGAATCCTTCGGATTCTAACCTGATCTTATGAAAAGAGATGGATCCGTTTCGTAAAGGATTCATCTCTTTTTTAATCCTTGGCATAAGGGAGTAAAACCGTGGCAAATTACATTACGATGAAAAATATTTGCAAGAATTATATCGGCGTGCAGGCTCTGAAGAATGTGGACTTCTCCCTTGACCGAGGCGAAATCCACTGCCTGGTCGGCGGTAACGGTTCAGGGAAATCGACCTTGATTAAGGTATTGTCAGGTGTCAACCAACCTGAACCGGGCGGCGAAATTATCATTGACGGAAAAACCTTTTCATCATTAAGCGTTCAGGAATCGATTAAGCAAGGTATTCGCGTCATTTATCAGGATCTCGCGCTGTTCCCGAATTTATCGATTAAAGAGAATATCGCTTTTCAGATTTACGGCGAAACAAATTCGCCGATCGTCGATTGGGACGCGGTTGAAAGTCGGGCGAAAGCGGCGATGGAAATTATCGGTTTGGATATGGATCCGGACCGGCTGGTCGGATCGCTCTCGATCGCTGAACAGCAGCTGGTCGAAATTACCCGTTCGCTGGTAGGCGAGTTAAAATTGTTGATCCTTGACGAACCGACGGCGTCTCTGACGCGAAAAGAAGTCAACGCGCTCTTCGCGGCGATCCGACGGCTTCAAGCGCGCGGGGTAACGACGATGTTTGTCAGCCATAAGATGAACGAGATTTTCGAAATTGCGGAAAAGGTAACCGTTATTCGCGACGGCGAGATTATCGGCGCGTACCCGCCGGCCGAGTTGGACGACGATAAACTGGTCTACTTCATGACCGGGAAAACATTTCGGACGGAAGCGCCCGATCCGATCGATCCGAGCGCAGGGTTTATTTTAGAAACGAAAAATCTGACGAAAAAGGACGAATTTGAGGATATATCGATTCAGGTTCGGAAAGGCGAGATCCTCGGAATAACCGGGCTTCTCGGCTCCGGCCGAACGGAATTCGCGCTTTCGATTTTCGGAATGAACCCGCCCGATTCCGGCGAAATTTGGATCGACGGGAAGAAAGAGAAGATTACTTCAAACGTACGCGCGCAAAAGCTGAAAATCGCGTACGTTCCCGAAGACCGGCTTTCGCAGGGCGTTATCCTCGATCAGCCGATTCTCGAAAATTTAACGATTACGGTTTTTGAACGTTTTCTTGAAAAATTCGGTTTGATGAATTTAAAAAAGCGTCGGAGCGAATCTGAGAAAATGGTTCAGGACTTGCTGATGAAAATATCGTCGTTGGACGCGCCGATGCGAACGCTTTCCGGCGGGAATCAGCAGAAAGGCGTCCTGGCAAAATGGCTGGCGACGAATCCGCGGCTGCTGATTCTTGACGAACCGACGGTCGGGATCGACGTTTACGCGAAAAACAGTATTTACGAATTGATTAAAAATTTAGCGCGAACGGGCATGGGAATTATTCTGATTTCCGATGAAATTTTGGAAGTCCTGTCGAATTGCCATCGCGTTTTAGTCATGGAACAAGGCAAGATCGTACACGAGCTGACGCCGAATGAAAACTCGGCTGCGGAGCTGCTCGAAAAATTCAACTTGGCGTAGACGGAGAGGGGATAAGACTCATGTCAAAAGTGAAATCAATTTTTACAAGCAGCAACGCGTTTCTGGTCTATCTCTTGGTTGTGATGATTCTGATCGTGACGATTATCAACCCGAATTTTTTAAGCGCGGAAAACTTCTTAACAATTTTGCGCAGCTCGGCGTATTCGGGAATTTTTGCGATCGGCTTTCTATTTGTGTTGATTTGCGGCGGGCTGGACGTTTCGTTCGCCGCGGTCGCGACGGTCGGACAATATATCGCCGGAAAAGTCATGATCAACGCGCCGGGGACGCCTTGGATTTTCGTCGTCCTGATACCGCCGCTCGTCGGAGTTCTTTTAGCCGGTTTTAATGCTTTCATGATTTATAAACTGAACGCGCCGCCGCTGATTATTACGATCGCGATTCAGAATATCGTTTTCGGCGTGCTTCAGTTCGTTACGCAAGGACGGTGGCTTTCCAACTTCCCGAAGTGGTTTAATGAGTTTCCGTTGAAATTGGTCGTTTCGACGGAAAACAGCAACGGCGTTCTGTATGGACTGTCGGTTTTGACCGTGATCTGGTTCGCGGTCGCGGCGATCGCCGATTTTATCCTGAAAAAAACGGTTTATGGGCGGCGTCTCTACGCGATGGGCGGAAATATCGAAGCGGCGCGGCGCGGCGGGATCGATATCCTGAAATATCAGATGTTCGCGTACGGTTTCCTCGGGTTCTGTTCCGGGCTGGCCGGCTTGGTTCATACGATGGTAACGCAGACGGTAGCGCCGAATACGCTGATCGGGAACGAGTTTTATACGATCGCGGCGGTCGTTTTAGGCGGCGCGAATATTTTCGGCGGTTCCGGCTCGGTTTTCGGAACCGTCATGGGCGTTATCATCATGGCGGTACTGACGAACGCGTTGACGATCATGCGCGTTCCCGCTTATTGGCATCAGGTCTTTACCGGCGGGATTCTGATCGCGAGTATGGCCGTAACGGCCGCTCACGCGCGGCGGGCTTATAAGAAAGGATAAACAAAGATGATCGCTAAATTACGCGTTTGGACAAAGAAAAATTCCGATATTGCCTCGCTGCCGTTTATTCTGATCGCCGTTATTCTGTTGATGACGGTCGCGACGTCCGGGAGATTCCTATCTAAAGGGAATTTGAACGCCTTCGCGTCGCAAATTCCCGAATTGGGATTGTTGTCGATCGCGACGATGGTCGTCATGATTACCAACGGGATTAATCTCTCGATTATCAGCAGCGCCAATCTGGTCGGCGTGACGATGGCGCTGATCATGACGAACTGGATTTCCCCGGAAGCGGCGGGCGGGACCATCCTTGCGGTTGTAATCGCCGCGCTGGTCATCGGGATCCTGCTGTCGGTCTTTTTGGGCTGGGTTAACGGCGCGCTGATCGCGTACGTGGGATTGCCGCCGATGTTGGCAACGTTGGGCACGATGCTGCTTTATGAAGGAATAACGCTGACGATTACGAAAGGCTTCGTGATTTCAGGGATGCCTGATATTTTCGTTGAATATAACTATGCTAAGCTGTTCGGCGTTCCGCTGCCGCTGCTGACGATGATCTTGGCTTTAGCGGTTGTCGCGGTGATCCTGATCCGGCGCCCGTTCGGACGAACGCTGTACATGATCGGTTCGAGCGAAACGGTTACCCATTTCTCGGCGATCGACACGCGGAAAGTCATCGTCAAGGCGTATATCCTGTCGGGAATTTTGTGCGGTATGGCGGGGATGATCATGTTGGCGCGGTTCAACTCGGCGAACGCTCGTTCCGGTTCTTCGTTACTGCTGCTGACGATTCTTATTTCCGTTTTAGGCGGGACGGATCCGAACGGCGGTTTCGGCCGCGTTATCGGGTTGACGTTGGCGCTCTTTATTTTACAGCTGCTGACGAGCGGACTGAACTTGATCGGCGTTACGCAGTTTATCACGCTTGCGCTGTGGGGCGTCCTGCTGATCGCGGTTATCGCTTATCGCCGCTATAGCGAAAGCCGTCACCATTAGTCGAACCGGGGCGCCGTTTTTATCCGCTGCGCCCTTGAAATTAACGTTAAAAACTATATGAGGAGAAAAAGATGAAATTTGGTATTTACTTCGCTTTTTGGGAAAAAGAATGGAAAGTTTCGTACGAGAAATATATTAAAAAAGTAGCGGATCTGGGCTTCGATATTCTGGAGATCAGCTGCGCGCCGCTGCCGCGGCTTAAAGACGACGAACTCTTCCGCCTGCGCGATCTGGCGAAGGATCATGGGATTATCCTGACGGCGGGTTACGGCCCGACCGCGGACCAGAACCTGTCGTCCCCCGATCCGAACGTTGTCAAAAACGCGAAGGAATTCTTTACCGGCTTGCTTAAGCAGTTGGAAAAAATGGATATCCATTCAATCGGCGGCGGATTGAACAGTTATTGGCCGGTCGATTATTCGAAGCCGATCGATAAGCGGCGGGACTGGGAAATCGGCGTTCAGAACGTCCGAGAGGTCGCGAAGGTCGCTCAGGATTGCGGTATCGATTATTGCCTGGAATGTCTGAACCGTTTTGAGGGCTATTTGCTGAATACGGCGGCGGAGGGCGTTGCGTTCTGCGAAGAAGTGGGCTTGCCGAACGTGAAGCTGCTCTTGGATACGTTCCATATGAATATCGAAGAAGACTCCTTCTATGACGCGATCCTTACGGCTGGAAAGTATTTGCGCCGGCTTCATACGGGTGAGACCAACCGTAAGGTGCCCGGAAAAGGCAGAATTCCCTGGCGCGAGATCGGCGACGCGTTAGAGAAAATTCAATTTGACGGGGACGTAGTCATGGAACCGTTCGTAAAGGAAGGCGGTACGATCGGGAGCGAAATAAAAGTTTGGCGCGATTTATCGAATAACGCCGACGAGGCGCAAATGGATATGGACGCAAAAAACGCGTTATTGTTCTCGCGCTATGTGATCGGAAAGATGTAAAAGATTCACAGCTTTATTGGAATCAAAAAAGCCTCGCGAATTTTTCACGAGGCTTTTTGAATTATCTACCTATCGTACAGTTTTGGAAGCTTTCGTTTCCAATCCCCCTTAGGTATTGACGCGGCTTAGAGGACGGTAACGTTGCTGGCCTGAAGGCCCTTCGGACCGTTTTCGACGACGAATTCAACTTCGCTGCCTTCTTTCAGCGTCCGAAAACCGGTTCCCTGAATCGCGGTATAGTGAACGAAAATATCGTCTCCGGCGGGCTGGGAAAGAAAACCATAACCTTTGGATTCATTGAACCACTTGACTGTACCTTTTACTTTTTCACTCATTTCAGAAAATCTCCTAAAATCCCCTTCCGGGGTCTGACTAAATTTGAGACGTTTCCGCCTCGGTTACCGAAGATTCTCACAAAAAAACCGTTTTCAAGTAAGTTTTCGAAAACGGTTCTCGTTCGCGCAATCTTCTCACTACTTCCGATAATCATATCACGGTTTGGCCTGTTAAACAAGCATGAATTATGGCAGATCTGCGTTTCTAAATTATGAAATTTCCATAGGCTCGTTACGCGTT
>JASBYO010000118.1 GCA_029983925.1 Flexilinea sp. | reverse complement strand
AAGCGCGCCTGATGGCGCGGATCGAAGAGATTGACCGGCTGCTGGGCGATCAATAATCAACGGATCACGCGGGGCGGGTATAACGCCCGCCCCAAAAGGAAGGAAAATAACATGTTAGTTTTTGAATACGATCATATCGGCCCCGAAACAATCGCGTTTTTGACTGATCCGAAAACGCGG
Organism: Flexilinea sp.; assembly: GCA_029983925.1. Lineage (GTDB taxonomy): Bacteria > Chloroflexota > Anaerolineae > Anaerolineales > Anaerolineaceae > Flexilinea. The sequence continues at coordinate 6,125 of JASBYO010000118.1, read as the reverse complement.
CGGATCATCGAATACTGGGCGACCGACGACAGCCACGAGAATTATCGCGCAGGTATTCGCGCGATGAAGAAAAGCAAAGACCCGGTCGTTCGGTGCCTGAATTCTGCGGGCGCAATCGTTGTCGGGATCGACCCGGAAACCGGATTCGTACAGGCTCTCTACTACGAATCCGAAGTAGATGAGTTTTCGGATTACCGGCGGCGTGAATTCGCTCGGGACCTGCGGGAACTCGCTTGAAATCAACCGCTGACCTATCGGCGATACGGGGAAAGAAAGGCATACTATGAAAAACATTTTACAATTTCTAAAATCGAGCGTAATCCCGCTCGATACGATCCGGGTCGCGACCCCCGCAACACCGTCCCCGACGGAAGCGGTCTTGACCGCGAGTTACTGCGCCTCGACCGGGAACATCGACAAAACCGAATCAGGCGCAACCCTCGAATCGTGGGGGAAACTGCCGGATACAATGCATATTCTCGTACCGCGGAGCAAAGAGGATATGGAAGCGGAGCTGTCCGACGCTGCATTCTTCCTCGGTGCCGGCTATCTGTTCCGCTGGTACCATTCGCCGGGAAGCCGGATGGAACATCGGTACCATAATATTTACGCGTTCACAGTTAGGCTGAGCGCGGACTCTTTTCGATATGAACCTCTGGCGGATGATTCAGACGTATCCGCCTATTCGAAACGTCTCATGGAATTATCCGAGGAACACGGGACGTGGGAATGGGAATTCAACGTCGCGTATCGGCGGAATCTTGCCAAGCCGTGGCAGTTAGAATCATGGCGGAAACATGACCCGCCGATCGACGAAGAGGGAAAAAGGGACCGACCGTTTCCCGGCTGGGACGGATCGTTCGAGTTCCGGACAACGGATGAACATAATAATGTAATCCAATCGGAATATTATTATGTAATACCGAAACATTATCACCAGTACCAGCATGTGCTGGTGAAAGGATTGAAATCATGAATGAAAAAAGACGTAAACTCGGCGGACGTCCGCCAAAATTCGATGAGACGATGATAAAAACGGCAATCTTTTTACGTCCGAAACAAATCGAATGGCTTGATTCTGTAGCGGATCGAGAGGGAGTTACGCGGACGGACATCATCCGCGACCTCATCGATGCGGAAATGGATCAGGGCTTAGCCCCCCGCTCATCACCCTGAAAACAATAAACCCGCCGGACGGCGGGTTCTCTCATTCCTGCGCGTTACTCCGATCCCGGGAACATCGCCGAAGCCAGCGCGTTCCAGACGGCACGGACACTGCCGTTAATATCTGCGTCCGACGGGTTCGTTCCGGTCATGCGCGTTGCGACCGCCCGCGCGAATGCAGCCTGAACCAGCGCGAAGTTGATCAGAATCGTATTCGCAAGCGCTTTACGCGCCTGATGGTTCGGCACCGTGTCTGCTTCGTTGATAATTTCCAGCGCGAATTTGCACGCCGCTTGCCCGACCTTTGCGGCGAAAACAGAATCGCCGACCAACATTGATTGATTTCCTAATTCCAATGCCATCTTCTTACCCCCTAATGATTTAATTCGCCGGATAGATCGCCGCGCCGACAATGCGCGAACCGACCGACGGGGACAGAATCCCCGCGCTGTATCCAGCTTTTATTTGTGTTCCTACAACGGAAAAACTTTGCAGTGCGAACCCGTTAGCAGTAATATCAAATCCGTTAACGTACTGAAATGATCCCGATACGAAATTAATCGAATTGACGCCTCGATCCGCCGGCGCCAAAATTGCCGGAAATCCTTTGATGACTGCTAACCCTGTCCCAGCCGTCGTAACGCCTGAAACAGTAAAATCAAACATTACAAAAATGATCTTCCCGGATCTTTTATAAATTCCCTTCCGCGCTGAATATGTATAATTTCCCGCTGTTGTCAACCCTGCTAATACCGGCGTCCAAACTCCTTCCGAAAACATCTCATGCGCGTCGAAAATCCCTTGCTCGATCTTGTTCATGCGTTCGGCCGTAACCGGCGTTCCGGCCTGCGTGATCGGCGTTGATAATGAAATAAGCGCGTCCTCGATATTCGTTCCCGGCGCGCTGATATGGTACTTTTCGGCGCCGTTCAGAACCTCGTTCTGCCATGTCTGTTTTGTGTATGCCATTTTCCTATCCCTTTCATCCTGCGTTGCGCGGGAAATGTTTACGCGCCCCGCAGATCGCGACGCCGGTGATCGGTTGCCGTCCGATATGCAGTTCCCGGTATCGTTCTTCGATCCGTTCCAGTATCCGTTCCCATCGATTGACAGCCATGTAATCCGGGCATTTCCCGCCGTCGATAAACGCATAAAAGATCGTCTCGCCGGTCGTGTTTAGAAATTTTGCGGCGATCCGCAGCCGTTCGATATTTTCCGCCATAGCCCTTATTTCCACGGCGGAAATCATAGATGTCTCGTTTTTATCCGGCATATTTGCCATCACGGGAACTGCCGGATGAAAACGTTTCAAAACTGATTCGACGTACAAGATATTATTCTTGATCCGCGCCCAATCCGACACGTTGAAAAAGCCCTTCTTGGTACGGTTCGCGATGTCGGATACGGACCGGTCCGTGATTCCCTGAATGTATGGCATGAAGTCCTCCTTTAGCGTCTGATCGCGCCGCTCCAGACCCAACCGACTAATCCGTTTGCGCTCGGATTATTCAGCGAGTTTATGACGCGGACGTTGTACCAAAGCGAATTTCCGTTGACCGCCGTTCCTGTAGCCTCGCCGATAACCTGAACGGTCGATCCGGAATATAACGATCCGATCATGTTTCCGTTCGTCGGACCGTCGCGTAAAACGACACCGTTATATTCATATCCGGCGACGACAACGCCGGTCCATACCGCATAACCTGATCCGCCGCCGGACCCGCTCCCGCCGCTTCCGCCTTGAACGTTTGAAATCTCGCAGCGGACATTCGTTCCCTGCGCAGTGTTGGAAATACTGAAACTTGATTCCCCGACGCTGTAATGCGTTACCGCCAGCGCGCCATTAATGTACCAGCGGACGTCCATCTTCGCGCGGATCAGATTTCCGCCCCCAGTGTCATAAAGCGGCGCTTCTACCCAGAGCGTCTGTGCCTGTGTGACCGGATAATGGAAATATGAAATCGGTGCGGGCGTTCCGTACCATGGATCGGACCAGCCGACGACCTGAACGTTTTTCGTCGGTTTTGCCTGTGCGCTGACTGCGACCGTCGTTGCTTCCGTTGTGTTCGTCAGCGCGAAAACTTTTGAATCCGCGTCGTAGTTCGTCCCGACGCCGTCGATCGTCACGCGAATGTAATTCAGGTAACTGCTCCGCGTCGTCGTGAAATACTGCGCGCCCGCGATCGGGAAGCGGAAACGCTCCGGCGTGCAGGTAACGCCGTGTCCGATCGTAATCGCTTTGGACGCCAGCGGGAACGCAACCGATACCGACGTATTCGCGTCCGCCGCGGGAAGCGTAAACGTAACCGGCGACTGAGTGTAAGTCGTCGTATTATCGTTGATCGTTACCGCGATTCCGTGCGTCGCCAGATACGCCGCTTTCAGTTGGGCGATAAACGCCTGCGGCGACGCGGACGGATAAACGAACGTCGCGGGCATGACCGTACCTTCCGGCCCGAAAATAATCCGCTTTGTCCCGGTCGCGCTGTAATCACCGACGAATCCGAGCGCCTCGAAATCACAAATGCCGCCGCCGGTCAGATCGATCGTAACGCGCGAAACGGCGCCGTTGAATACCTTTCCGTTGATCGTCGTAACCTTGACGCGTTTGTTGATGTCCTTAAATACCGGATTGTACGCGCGCCACGTCTGAATATATTTCTGCGTCGCGTAGGTCAGCAGCCGCGCCGCGACAGCTTCGGCGTTTGCGGGCGTAATCATCGTCGCGCCGTCCGTTTTCAACACATTTGGCTTATTAGACGCGTTTCCGACCGGCGTTTTCTTGATCGTGATCGATTCCGCGTATTTGATTCCCGTCACCGTTACTGTCCCGGCTCCGTCAGGGACGATCTTCGCGCTGAACGGTTCCCATGCGGCTATTGTCGCCCCCGTCGCTTCGACCGCGTGAACCGGCATGTCGAACGTCAGCAAATGTTCTCCCGCTTCCAACGTGTTGAATTTGGCGATTTCCGAACGCGCTTCCGGGAACGTTACCCGGCTGTGAACCTCGATCGCCGTTGTGTCCGGACGGACCGTCAGCGCTTGATCATTCAGCCCTTTTTTATCGATCCCGAATTCAAATACAGGCGTAGCCGTCGTGTCGCCGATTGCTTGCGGGACGATCGTAAGTCCGCCGTCGTCATCCAGCGTGAACCATACGCCAGCCGCAAATAATACCTGTTGGAACGCGTCCCGCGTCGTTCCCGGCTTGATGTACCCGTAAATTGCCGGCGGATTGAATCCGCTCTGCAATCGGACAATCGTCAGCAGCGATCCAAGTCCGCGCAGGACGCGTCCAATGATCGCCGAAATGCCGGCTGGCGTCAGCCATTCGTCGCCGGAATAAGGGATATCGTCCATCAGACCGATCAGATCGCAGGCCTGAATTTTCAGCTTGTACGGCGATTCCGTCTCCCAGTCCATCAGGTAGTAACGGCCGATTTTCTCGATTCCGAGATCGCTTCTGAAATAAACGTCGATACGCATACGCTCTTTCAATTGCGCGTAAACGCTCCCGGCGTCCGCGACGTCGAACGTAGCCGTCTCGGCTGAAACCAGCGTCGCGTCAAACGTTCCGAACGGAAGCTCCGCGCCGGTCAGGCTGCATTCTTTCAACGCTTTTGCCGATTGGACGTCCGCGCCTCGGAACTCGAGCATGTCGTCAAAAAAGATGTTGGTAATCCGCGCTCGGCGGTAAGGACGGTTCGTAGCCATCGGCGCGATAACCATCCTTGTAATACCGCTTGCCGTGAAATCAAACGTGCGGACGACATCGGCGGCGGTAATTGTAAATCTCGTTGCTTCCGTGGCTCCGCGATAATAGACGACAACGAACCTGCTGGTGAAATCGCCTGTCTCGCGGCTTCCCTCGACCGTTACCCGCCCCATCTTGCGCGCGTCCGCGAACGTGATCGAAATCGTACCGCCGTCGCCGAAGTTGGCGTAATTCCCGTTTTCGTCGGATAAGTTCTGTGCCACGAATCCGCATTCGGGCGTGTTGTGCCGGGAAAATGAAAACGAACCGTCCAGCAGAAAATAATCGCGCTCCATGGTCGCGATCTTCCGGTCGGTATCGAATCCGGCTTTCAGCTTGTCGCTGTTCGTCAAAATGAGCTGTTGGTTTAAAATCGCGATTGCCGCGCTGTCCTTGACCGCCGGCTCCGTCAGCTGCATTCGGATAATCGTTTCCACCGGTTACGCCCTCCGCGCCGGCTCTTTAGCGATGAAATTCGCGCTTAGCTTGTACCAGTGTGTTTGACCGTTGCGAATCTTCTTGATTTCGTCCTTGACGCTTGAAATATAAGCTGTGAATTCGTGATCCCCGGATGTTCCGGGAACGACAACCTGATGGAACGGGACCGGGGCCGTCATAACGTCGTACAATGCATTGTAGACGTCCGTCCGCGTAATGCTGCCCCATTCGATTGTGTAGTTGTAATACGTCCCGATGACCTGACGAGACAGAACACCGTCTTCCGTACGTTCTGCCATACGGTCAAGCAGCTCCGCGTTGCGCCGGATCGAAATCACCGGAACGTCGTATGTCACGCCGTCGATTCGGATCATATCCCAGCTCCTGATAACAGGCTTCCGCCCTGCTGTTTCCCGATACGTTTCATTTCTCGGAAGACCTCGCGCCCATTGATGACGATTCGGTTGTCGATGATTTCCGGTCCGCGGTTCAGCTGATTCTGCGCTGTTTCCTCGCGGACGATCTTGCGGATCATGTCTTCCGGCGCGACGATTTCCCGCTGCGTCCGATGATCGCCGACCATGACCAGCCGCGGACTGTTCGGTGCAATCACGCCGCCAGAAGCCAATGCGGGGCCGCCCCAGCTGACTTCCTGAATGTTCACGCCCCATTTCTTGCCGCCGAGACCTGGTACCCAGCTGGGTATCGGACCGATCTGAATCTTGTTCAGCATCCGAATGACCGAGTTCACGACTTCAGCCGCAGCGCC
>JASBYO010000117.1 GCA_029983925.1 Flexilinea sp. | reverse complement strand
GAATATAATCAATCCCAAGGAACTTCCTCCAGTTCCATGCAAATTTGAAACAGACTCTTATGTCGGAGTCTGCATTGTGTGTATTGGTTTGTCAATGACGCGATACAGTTTTTAAATTAATAAATCTTAAGAAATTGAACAGGGGAAACCGATTCAGAGGGCGCATAAAAAATTATTATACCGGCGGCAATAAAACTCACCGGCCTTAGCGGCCGGCGAAAATCAGCGAAAGACTTATTATCAGATATATCTGACCGCGCCGATAAACCCGTCCCTGAGGTGCGGAACCGACTGAACATCGTCGATATAAACCCCGTTATTTGACCGGGACGAATGGATAATCGTCCAGCCTCCTAAACTCAACGATGTGTGCGTGATCGCGTTCGATCCGTCGTTTTCGCCGTAAAACAGCGCGTCTCCCGGAAGAAAATCATGATCAACCGCCAAGCGCGGTTCAAACTGCAGATGCGCGTCGCGTTTGAGCCGGATCCCGTTACAACGATACGCCCACTGGACCAAGCCGGAACAATCGATCCCCAACGCGCTCGCCCCGCCCCAAAGATACGGCACGCCGATCAATTTCCTCGCGTCAGCGCAGACCTGAGTTCGCAGCGAATCGGCGTCTTTCGGTAAATCGGCGATCGAGCGCAGCGAGCTCTTCGCAACCCAACCCTCAACCGCAGCGACGATCTTCACCATCTCGCCCGATTCTTCCAGAATCGCGGTATACGTTCCGCCTAAAACGCGCGTTACGATTTTCCCGCCGCACGGCGCATCGAAAGCGAGCGCGACCGGGTCCGCAACGATATGCGTCACCGCAGGAAGACTGAACGAGCCTAAATATTTTTTATAGGTATAGCTTAGATATCCGTCGCGCAGGCTATACCCGTAAATCCAATCGCCTTCATCTCGGATCAGCGCCACCTCGTCTCCAAAGAGGAGCTGATTGGTCTGTTCCAGCAGAAATGACTTTCCGCTATGCATCGAGGTCAGATTTTTCGAAACGCGGAGAATCTCCGTACGCTCGTTCAATAAGATCGACACCCCGTCAGAGGCTACGATTCGAATTTCCGGGAACGTTTCAAGCAGGATCGTTTTTACCTTCTCAAGCGTTTCCTTTTTTAGAATTTCGCCGCCGAGAACGACGATACCTTCAGAAACGGATTCAAGCGTGAGATTAACGATTTCGCTATACCGTTCAGCGCTCAGCTTCGCATTTAACCCTTCAACCAAATAAGCGATTTTTTCATTCATAAAATAATCCCTCCGTCTCAAAAACCGACGCATACGCCGGTTTCAACGACAGGCCGAGCCCAATTCCGCCCGGCGGCAGCAGCGCGGCATTCTCCGTATACGTTAATCCTTCAAACGGATCGTTCGAGATCAACAGCGGCGTATCCAAGTCGATCCAATCCGCCAATCCGATCAGCTGAGACATTGCCGCTACGCCGGCGGATGTCTCGACCATACTGCCGAGCATAACGCCCATACCGTAATCTTTCGCCCGTCGGATCATCGCCGCCGCCGGCGCAATCCCGCCGCATTTCATCAACTTGATATTGATCCCGGTCACGCCGGCTTCATAAAGCCGATCGATATCCGCCATCGTACAAACGGATTCGTCGGCGACAACCGGCAGTCCGACCGACTTCTGAACCTTTCCCATACCGCTGAAATCGTCCTTTGCCGTCGGCTGTTCAACCAATTCAAGATCATATTTTTCGAGCCGCCGAATCAAACGGATCGCGCCTTCGGCGTCCCAACCGGCATTCGCGTCCACTCGTATTTTCGCCTCCGGGCGCGCGGCGCGGATCGCGCGGATCCGTACCTCGTCCAGGTCTTCCTGCCCCGAAACGCCGAGTTTTACTTTTAAGATCGGGTACGCGCTGACCGCCGCCGCCATCCGCGCCATTTCCTCCGGCGTATCAATACTGATCGTATAGGAAGTCGTCTTCACGGTCGGACGAGGGAGTCCGTAAAGGGCATAAACGCCGACCCCCAATTCGCGCGCCAACCGGTCATGATAAGCGATATCGAGCGCGGCGGCGGCCGGAGCCGGGATCCCGGTTTCAATCATCCCTGAAATCTCTTCAATCGTTTCCGGGAATGGGTCGCTCGCAGCCCGATCCCAAGCGGACGTCATCGTTTCAAACGGAATTCCGTAATAAAAAGGGATCGTCCCTTCGCCGAAACCGCCGTCAGACGTACGGACGATAAACGCCGTCCGCGTCGACGAAGAACCGTACGAAACGGTAAACGGCGTCTTCAGATTCAATTCAAATCGCCGCCAAACGATATTTTTCCTCACCCTGAACCTCCCGATCCGAACGAACGGTTACCGAATAATATAAAATCCGCGTTTCAGCGCGTTAAATTATAGTTCCTCATCCCCGAACCGCATTCTTAAATAGGATTGATAACGATCCGGATCGACCGTTCCGGCGGATACGGCGTCGCGAACCGCGCAATCAACTTCCGTCTCGTCATGGGTACAATCGGAATAGAAACATTTCTCAACCAACGGACGGATTTCAGGAAAATAGCCGTCCAGTTCCTCCGGTTGGATATCCCAAAGCCCGAGCGTCTTAATTCCGGGAAGATCGGCGATAAAGCCGCCTTCTTTCAACGGGAACATCTCGCGGACGACGGTCGTATGCCGTCCTTTTTTATTGAAATCGCTGATCTCTCCCGTCTTCAGCGCGAGCGTCTCGTCGATCCGGTTCAACAGCGTACTTTTCCCGACGCCGGACGGGCCGAGAAAACCGCTGATCTTTCCAACAATTATCGATTTCAAGCGTTCGCCAGCATCGGGATCGTTTGCGGATATGAAAACGGTTTCATATCCGAGACGGGGATAAATCGCAAAGCGCGCTTTTGTCGCCGTCTCGTCAACTAAATCCATTTTATTAATCACGATAACCGGGTGAATATGCTGCCGTTCGCAAATAACCAAAAATCGATCCAACATCCGCAGGCGCGGCTCCGGATCCGCGGCCGCAAAAACGATCAGGACCTGATCCAAATTGGCGATCAGAACCTGACGGTACGGGATCTTCATCCCGGTCATCATACGAACCCATTCGGAAGTTCTCGGCAGGACGTCGGTAATAATTCCGCTCCCGTCAGGCAAAAACTCAAACGTGACAAAATCACCGATAGCGATGATATCCGTGTTGCGCACGCGCGTCTTTAACTTCCCGCGCGCTTTGCAGCTGACCAATACGCCATCGCTGAAGACGTAAAAAAAATCGGATTGAAAGCGCAGCACGCGCCCCTGACGCCGCATCTCGCTCAAACGGATTACGGCTCCGGCGTTTCGGTCGGCGGAATTTCCCAGGGCGCGCGCGTCGGGACAGGCGTCCGCGTCGGCGTTGCCGTCGGCGTCGGCGTCCGCGTAATATAAACCGCGGATTCCCATGGATACAGGAGATTCGCCTGACCGTCAAAATACAACTCGATTACGCGACGGAATATCGGCGCCGCGTAATCCGATCCGTCTCCGATATTCTCGACCAGAACCGCGACGGCGATATCGGGTTTATCAGGATTATTTTCATTCGTATATCCTGCGAACCAGGCATGCGGCTTAACGCCTGGACCGGTCTGAGCCGTTCCCGTCTTACCCCAGATCGGATAATGCAAATGGCGGAAAAAGTGGTTCGCGGTACCGCGCGGATTTGAGGTCACCATGGACAGCGCTTCACGGATCGTCGCCAGCGTCGCGTTGGAGATCGGGAGTTTACCCTGTTCCTCCGCCTCAAACGCATATTCGATTTCTCCGTCCGGATCGATAATCTGTTCGACGACTTGGGGACGGTAGAGCGTTCCGCCGTTAGCGATCGCCGCCATGAAACGGGCAACTTGAAGGGGGGTCACAAGAAGGGTGGATTGACCGATCCCCATCTGAACCGAGGTATATTCGTCGCGCGGCGTTTCAACGTTCCCGGCGACTTCTTCAATCTCTCCGACCTCCGTCAGCGAACCGAGTCCGAAACCGCGCGCCATACTTGGAAGATAATCCTGCCCCATATTACGGTATAACTGCAAACCCAACTCGTAATACCACGGATTACAGGAACGCATCAGCGATTCAGGCAAGGTCAGCAACCCTGAAGGCGCCATTTCATGTTCATACGTCCAGTCATACAAAGTAATCCCTTCAAGGTTTCGCCATTCATGCGGACAATCCATTTCCGATTCCGCCGTATACAAACCGGATTCAAGCGCAGCCGCCATAACGATAATTTTGAAGACCGACCCAAGCGGATATTGACCTTGACTGGCGCGGTTATACATCGGACGATTGCTTCCGTATAACAGGTCGGCTGAATAATTTGAGTTATAGTTGGTGAAATCCAATAAATTCGGATCGAACGTCGGCGCCGATGCCAGACCTAAAATCCGCCCCGTATTGACTTCGATGACGGCGACCGCGGCGTTAAAGCCATGAATCGCGCGCTGCAAGTCATATTGAAATTCTTCATGGAACGTCGTATAGATCGAACTCGCCTGCGTAGGTTCAACGCGCTGAAGCCGGGTTATGACGTTTCCGTCAGGATCGGTTACGTATAAAGAAACGCCGCGCGTTCCGGTCAGCATTTTCTGACCCCATTTTTCGATCCCGAGCCGTCCGACGCGTTCGTTGATCGCGTAACCCTCGCGGCGCATCGTATCGACTTCTTCAGCGCCAATCGGCTGTACATAACCGATGATATGCGGCGCGGAACCGCCGAAATAATAAAACCGGGACGCGTCATAGCGGCTGACAAACAGACCGGTGTACTGCGAAAGGCTCGAAATCCGGCTCTCGATATCGTCCGACGGAACTTCCCCGATCGGAACATAATCATATTCGTTCGCTTCCTTAAGAAGCTGGTCGATAATTTGCGGCGTTTTCCCTGTCAGGCGGGACAGCTCATTAACCAACGCTCCCCAGGCGGAGGGTCCGACGTTCGCCGGAATTACTCCGAGAGCGTACGCCTGCTCTTCTTTCGCCATAGGGACGCCTTCGATATCGTAAATAACGCCGCGGGAAGGAGCGACGGTATCCAGCTTAATCAGATTCCCGCCGCGCAGCTCCGGCATAATCATCCCGTCCTCCCATTGGACTTTCCACGAGCCGCCCTCGTAAACCAGGTTCATCTCCATATCCCGTTCAAACGATCCGGCGACTTTTGTCTCATATGCGGCATGGTAACCGACCTGAGCCGTCGTCGGATTGGTCAACAGCGCTGTGATCGAGGTGTCGATCTTATCGAGCGTCAGATTGATCGAGGTTGTCCGATATCGCGATTCAAAGGCTTCGTAATCGATCGCGTCGCGCGATACCTGCGAGAGCAGGTTGAACATCGCCATATAATCTTCGCGTTCCCATGCCGACAGGAACGTTTCGGCGGATTCTTTAGCGCTCGGAACAGACGTAATCACGACGACGGGGTCGGGAAGGACGGTCGGCGTTACGGTTTCGATTATCGGCGTTTCCGTAGCGGTCGGACGGACTCGCTCGAAAACGCCGCAGCCGGAACTTACAGAAACGAATATCAAGGTCAAGAGCAACAACGCTTTTTTCATCTCATCGTACCTCAGTGGCTCAAATTATCAAAAATCATTTCGCGCGTTGGCGCGTCAACAGTTTTCCGCTGGAATATAGCCTTTCGAATTGACATCGCGGATTGAACCTCCGCGCAGCTCATTTCACACAATCCCTGACGGCGAAAACGGCAGCTTTCGGAAACCGGCGCGGACGGAACGACACCGACTTTTCTCAACAACTTATCCAGATGGCAAAGCGGTAAACCGACGACGCCGGCATAACAGCCTTCATATTCGGCGACAGGATGGAAAGCGTCGTTTTGAATCGCATAAGCGCCCGCTTTCCCGAACGGATCGCCGCTATCGACGTAAGCGGAGACCTCTTCATCGGAAAAATCGCCGAGCCGGACGCGCGTATCGCTGGCGCTTTCGTAGCGGATTACGCCTTCGGAAGTCAGCTTTCCGACAACGAGCGCGGAATGAACGAGATGATACCGCCCGCGTAATTCGCGCAAGATCCGGACAGCGTCTTCGCGGTCGCGCGGTTTTCCGTAACGAACCTGATTCCGGATAACGATCGTATCAGCCGCGACAACGACGCAAGGACGAACGGAACGATTTAAAGCCGCCACCGCCGCCCATTTTTCACGCGCAACGCGGTCGCCGTATGCAGCGACATCCTCGCCGTCCAAAATTGATTCGTCTATTTCAGGCGTTGAAATTGAATAATCCAAATTAAACCATTTCATCAATTCAACCCTGCGCGGCGACCCGGACGCTAAAATAACGGTGCAACTTTCTGACCCGTTTACCATGATCTAATTCTATCAGATTATGCGGTCTGATTCTTCCGGT
>JASBYO010000116.1 GCA_029983925.1 Flexilinea sp. | reverse complement strand
ATGTACCAGAGTTCGCGATTGCTGCTTGAACGGCGGATCACGCTCCTCTACGGCGCAGAGTCGCCGCCGATGGCCGCGCTCGATCTGGTGGTGAACGAGATGTGCGCGGCGCGCGGGTTTAAGCGTTTCGACGGCGGCGACTACTATATGCACTGCGTCGACGTCGCGAACTTCCTGATCTCATACGGGATTAATGACCGGGACGCAGTTGCCGGCGCGCTGCTTCACGACATGATCGAAGACGTTCCCGGTTACAGCGAGGAAGTTCTGGCGGTTCGCTTCGGCGAGCGGGCGGCGCGTTACGTCGCGCTCGTCAGTAAAAATCCCGATCTGGATTATCATGACGCCGCCGTTCTTAACGATTATCTGGATACGATTTCGATGGACGTCTATGCGGCCGCGATCAAGACCGCCGACCGGATGCACAACATGTCGACGCTTTCCGAGGCCGGGATCGAGAAGCGTTACCGGAAGGCGCTCGAGACCGAAACGTATTTTATGCCGTTCTTTAAGCGCTGCCGAAAGAAATATCCGCGCTTCGAAAGTCTTTTTCAGGCCGCGAAGACGCAGATTCTGCCGCTGATTTTCGAAATCAAGGACCACTACGCGGATTATTGCGAGCTGAAACGGCTGAGGGGGAGCGTTGGGGCGGATTAGTACGCTCGCGCCTGGTTCGATATTTGATCGCAGCCGCACTTTTATCTTAAAACAAGCGCATCGTCAAATTAATGGTTTTTTTGACGATGCGCTTATCGGTCAGGAGCGCGGTTCAAACATTAGAGCCGGCGATACTTTTCCGTTTATTTCCGCGAACGAAAAAATCGAACTTCCGAAAGCAAAATTGAGAAACGCCATTTTCAGTTTAAATTTTTTTCGCCAATTCATAACCGCGATGCTTGCTGGGAAAAAGAATGTCGAGCGACTAACAGAATTTGATTCATACATTAATAAAAAACCGGAAATCGAAAAACAAAAGCGATATTCCTATTTGCGTATAATCAATCGTGAAGCTTACGCATATTTTGTAGAAGCGACGAGATTATTGAGCGAAATAACTTGACGACAAACGGATTGAAAAAAAGGATTTATTAATCCGTAAATTCAAGGAAAACCATTCTATATTAATTCGAGTGTTGTCTGTCTTTTCATTGGTTATAATCCTCATCAATTAAACTTAATCCACGAAACGAGGAACTTTTCACATGCGAATTTTGATCAGCGCCGATATGGAAGGGATTTCAGGCGTCAGCCGTTGGGAACACGTCAGCATGAACGATTCGGAATATCAAACTTACCGGAAGATCATGACCGAGGAAGTCAACGCCGCTATCCGCGGCGCTTTCGCCGGCGGCGCGGAAGAAGTTATCGTCCATGACGGTCATTCGCGCGGTCAGAACATCCTGATCGCCGAGCTGGATCCGCGCGCCGAATTAAGTAAAGGAACTTGTTCCCCATATTGCATGATGACCGGAATCGATACCGGGATCGACGCCGTTTTCACGGTCGGTTACCACGCCAAAGCGGGCAGCGCGCCGGCGATTTTGGCGCATTCGATGGACGATCATATTCTTTCCTACCGCGTCAACGGTTTGGAGGTCGGCGAATTCGGACTGAGCGGGATTTTAGCCGGACGCTTTGGCGCGCCGATTATTTACGCCAGCGGCGACCAGACGTTCGCCGCCGAGGCGCGCGAGCTTTACCCGGAAATAATTGTAACGACGGTAAAGATCGCGACCGGTTATTATTCCGGGATCTGTTTCCCGGTCGAATCGAACCGGGCGAAAATTGAAGCCGACGCCAAAACCGCGCTCGAGCGTTTCCGCGCCGGAGCGGGCCCGAAAGCGCTGACGATTCATACGCCGGCGACGCTCGAAGTCAATTATGCGCAGCCGTTTTCGGCGGAAAAAGCGGCGGAACTGCCGTTCGTAAAGCGCGAGAGCGGGCGAACCGTTTCGATCGTTTGCCGGAACGCTGTCGAAGTTTATCAATTTTCGGCGATGATGTCGCGGTATACCGGCTAAGGCGCTGTGCGGCGGCAGGCGGCGATGAAGACTTTTTCCAAACGAACCGTCTCGGCGGATCAGATCCGCCTGATTTATCGCGCGCTGTGGGTAACGATTGCCGGGAACCTCTTCCTTGCCGCGGCGAAGTTCGTTGCGGTAAGGATGTCGGGATCTTCAGCGCTGTATTCGGACGCGTTAAACTCTTTTTCGGATCTGATTTATTCGCTGCTGGTTCTTATCGGAATGTTTTTTGCGCTGCGTCCGCCGGACCCGTCCCATCCTCAGGGCCATGCGCGCTTCGAGCCGCTGATCGGGATCGTCATCGCGTTGTCGATGGGATGGGCGGGCTTCAGCGCGTTCCTGAACGCGGTCGAAAAAATCCGTTTCGGGGCTGAACCGTTTGCGGCGGGACTGCCGGTCGCGATGCTGACGTTGTCAACTTTGATAAAAGGGGCGATGTATATCCTGATCCGGCGGATCGCCGATCGTGTCGACAGCGCGACGCTGAAAGCCGGAGCCGCCGATAATCTCGCCGATACGCTGACATCGTTTACGGCGATCGGCGGTATCCTGTTGACGAAATTCGGGGCGCCGTTGGCGGATCCGATCGCGGCGGTTCTGGTATCCTTTTGGATTTTCCGCGCCGTTTTCGCCGTTGTGAAAGAGAATCTCGGTTTTTTGACCGGGGCGGGAATTACCGACGCGGAACGCGAGGAAATTTACCGGATCGCGAACGCGATTCCCGGCGTTCTCAACGTTCATCAGATTATCGGCGAACATATCGGCTCGAAGCATGTCCTGGATCTGCACGTGAATATTGACGGAGACATGCGTCTGCGCGATGTTCACGCGTTGGAAAGCCTGATTTCGGCGAAACTCAGAGCGGAGTTCCCCGATATTGAGCGCGTGTATATTCATTTCGAACCGCCGGAATACCGTTAGCGGAAAACCGTTTTTCATATCGAGAATCCTTGCGCGCGGCAGTTCCGTCCGCGATCATTCATTATTTTTTCGGCCTCGCGCTTGAAACTTTCCCCCGTAATTCCTGTATAATTACCGTCATGAAAGCAGTTGTTCAACGCGTAAAACAGGCGTCGGTTACGGTCGACGGAACGGTCATCTCGGCGATCGGGACCGGATTATTGATTCTCCTCGGCGTTCATCAGGGAGACAGCGCCGACCAGATCGCGGCGCTGGCGAAGAAAATAGCCGCGCTGCGGATTTTTACCGACGCTGAGGATAAGATGAATTTATCTGTCGCCGATATCGGTGGCGAAATCCTGGTCGTATCCCAGTTCACCCTTTGCGCCAACACGAAAAAAGGCAACCGTCCGTCGTTTGTCGGGGCCGAGAAGCCGGAAATTGCCGCGCCTTTAGTCGATTTCTTTGCGGAACGGCTGCGCGCGTTGGGAATTCCGACGCAGACCGGCAGATTTGGCGCCTCAATGGAGGTGGCGCTGATTAATGACGGCCCGGTGACGATCGTTTTGGAAAGCTGACGGCCGTAAAGAAAAAACGACGTGGAAATCTCCCCGAAATTAACGAATATCTTAGCGACGCTGCCCGATCGTCCCGGCTGTTACCTGATGAAAGACCGGGACGATAACTTACTCTATGTCGGGAAGGCGATTAATTTAAAAAACCGCGTCCGGTCGTATTTTCATACCGCGGCGCAGCATACGCAAAAAACGCGGCGTATGGTCAGCCTGATCGATCATATCGAGTGGATCGTCGTCGATTCCGAACTTGAGGCGCTGATCCTCGAGATGAACCTGATTAAGAAAAATAAACCTCCGTTTAACGTTCAGCTCAAGGACGATAAGCGTTATCCGTATATTAAGATTTCGTTTCAGGACGCGTATCCGAAAATCAGCGTCACGCGTCAGGTAGACGATGACGGCGGGCGTTATTTCGGCCCGTATACTTCCGTTTGGGCTGTGAACCAGACGCTCGACTTGCTGCGGCGTATTTTCCCTTATCATACTTGCGACCGCGAACTGACCGGAACGGATCAGCGCGCCTGCCTGTACGAAGATATTAAGCTTTGTCCGGCGCCCTGTACCGGAAAGATTACGCGCGCCGACTACCGCGCCTCGATGGAGCATATCGCTTCATTTCTGTCCGGGGATACCGACGAGATCATCGCCGAACTCGGATCAAGGATGAACGTTGAGTCCGAAGCGATGCGCTATGAGAAGGCGGCGGCGATTCGCGATCAGATTCGCGCGATCGAGCGCGTCGTCGAACGGCAGCGGATCGTGACGTCCGACGGCCTGAATTCCGACGTCGTGTCGCTGGCGCGGATCGATAACGAGGCCTGCGTTCAGATTTTCTTTATCCGAAAGGGAAAACTGATCGGGCAGGATTACTTTATTATGAACGGGACGGAAGACGAGAGCGACGAGGAAGTCCTTTCCGGATTTATTAAGCAGTTTTATTCTAAATCGATCAACGTGCCCGACCGAATGTACCTGCCGATCGAGATTGAGGAGCGGCGGATTATTCAGCAGTGGCTTCGACAAAAGAACGGCAGCCCCAAGCTCCGGCTCGAAATCCCCAAAAAAGGCAATTCCAAAGAACTCGTCAATATGGCGACGGAAAACGCGATCGAGACGCTGCGCGCGCTGAAAACGCAGTGGGCCAACGATACGAATAAACAGAGCCAGGCGTTGGCGGAGCTGGAAAACGCGCTCGAGCTGCCGCGGACGCCGAACCGGATCGAATGTTACGATATTTCGAATACCCAAGGGACGCTGTCCGTCGGTTCAATGGTCGTTTTCGAACAGGGCGTTCCGCGCAAAGCGCATTACCGCCGCTTCAATATCAAGACGGTCGAAGGACCGAACGATTTCGATTCGATGACCGAGGTTCTGACGCGGCGGCTCAAACGTTGGCAATCGGCGCAGGAAAAAGATAATAAGACCGGCGGAAAGATCGACGAATCGTTCGCGCTGCTTCCCGACCTGATTATCATGGACGGCGGGAAGGGACAGCTCGGACGGGCGGTCGAAGTCCTTCAGGAATTCGATTTATCCGGGCGGATCTCTGTCGTCGGGTTGGCGAAACGGGAGGAGGAACTTTTCCGGCCGTTTGAATCCGATCCGATCCTTCTTCCGCGCCGTTCGGAAGGGCTTTATCTCGTTCAGCGCGTTCGCGACGAGGCGCATCGTTTCGCGATCACGGCGCACCGCAACCGGCGCGTAAAGTCCGGATTGGCGTCGCAGCTGGAACAAATTCCCGGAATCGGGCCGGTTAAACGCAAGGCGCTGCTCAAAAAATTCGGTTCGCCCGACGGTGTCGCGAAAGCGACTGTTTTCGAGCTGACGCGCGTTCCGGGTATAACGCAGGCGAACGCGGATGCGATCCGCGCCTATTTCGGCGCGGCGTAGTTGTGTCGATCTTCCCGATAAAGCGGAACGGCGGTTTCTCGAGTGGTTGGGAACTTGGCTGCCCTTTCTCTTCGGCGCGTGATTTCCAATTTGAGTGCAATCCGTCTATTTCGCAAGGATACACTTTTGCTATAATAGAACCATGAATGAACCCTTACCGGCGCTCCGTGTTCTTCACGTTATCACGGATTTAGAAATCGGCGGAGCTGAAATTATGCTGACGCGAATCTTACCGCGGCTTCGAGAAGTCAATATCGAGTCGGCGGTCGTCTGTTTAAATCATGGCGGCTCTCTGCTTGAAGCGCTTAAGCGCGAAGAGATCCCGGTCACCTGCCTCAACATGAAGCCGGGACGCCCAAGCCTGATCGCGCAGCTGCGCCTGATTCAAATAACGCGCGCTTTTCAGCCTGATCTGATCCATAGTTGGCTGTATCACGCTGACCTGATGGCATCGATCGCCGCGGTATGCTGCCGCGTCCCGATTTTTTGGAGTATTCATAACTCGGAGTTTCGCCCCGACGTCAATTTTACAACGCGTTTCGTCGTCAGCCTGTTGGCGAAATTGTCGCGGTTCATCCCGAAGAAAATTCTATCCTGTTCAAGGACGGCGGCTTCGCTTCACGTTCAGCGCGGTTATCGCGCCAATAAGATTGTATATCTCCCGAACGGATTCAATACCGATCAATTTGCGCCGGATCCGGCGGCGAGAGCGCGGATCCGCGCCCGCTTCGGGATCGACGACGGTACGGTCCTGATTGGGAACGTCGCGCGTTTTGATCCGCAGAAAAATCATCACGGATTGATCCGCGCGTTTAAAAAGGCCGGATTGGAAAATTTGGATGCAAAACTGCTTCTCGCCGGACGGAACATTAACGACGATAACGAAGAATTAATGAGTTGGATCCGCGACGCGGCGATTGAGGATCGCGCGATTCTAATCGGTCAGCAGCGAGAAATACCGGGGATCCTGAACGCAATCGACGTCTTCGTCCTGCCTTCGATCAGCGAGGCTTTCCCGCTGGCGCTTGGAGAAGCTATGAGCTGCGGCTGTTACTGTATCGCGACCGATGTCGGCGATTGTTCCGAATTGCTGAAATATGCGGGGAAAATCGTACGCTCGGCCGAAGAACTGCCGGGCGCGATTCGCGTCGGCGCCGAGATGACGGCGGAAGAACGGAAAGCGATCGGCGTCGCCGCGCGCCTCAGGATTCGAAATCACTATTCGATCGAACGTATGATCGCTTCTCTGAATGATATGTATCGGGACAACAAATAACGATCGTGTTGAATAATGCGTGTAAATTATCGTATCGCGCGTTTATTAGATTGACAAGAACCAATTCTCGTCAATACGATAGTCATTGACAGGATAGACGCCTAATTGTAATTCGCGCAACTTTTCAACTAAATCATCGCCATCGATTAGATCTATTGAAGGCGTACCTGGAC
>JASBYO010000115.1 GCA_029983925.1 Flexilinea sp. | reverse complement strand
TTTGAGCCTGTTCATCATCTTCCGCTCCTTTCCGAAAAGGTCTCCTTAACAGTTGTGCAAACCAAATAATTCTGTATTAAATTTTACTGAAATAGTAATCGTATTGTCAAGCTTTTCAGGCAGCGACTTCTCCGAAACGCCCCAATATCGCAAACACGTCTTCCGTTATTTACGCCCAACCTGCGCTCGGCATTCAGCAAGGGGAACTTTAACTGCCAATGCTATGTAAACAGGTTCCATTTTCGCAAAAATGAATCTTTTTTACTGAAATCCAGGAAGAACGGATAAAAACAAGGAACACACCGTCGCCGGGCGCAGTCATATGGCGACGGAAAAGCGAGCAATGAAAGCGACAGAGAAAGCGTTCGGCGGCTGTTTTATCAAAAAAAATACCCCTGAATTCAATAATTTATCCGAATTCACGAGTATTTCCTGCGGACAGTGGGCGCAAAGGGACTCGAACCCCCGAACCTCTTGTGTGTGATACAAGCGCTCTAACCAACTGAGCTATGCGCCCCAACTTGCACGGATTATAGCAAAAATCCCCGAAATCGACAAGGAGCGCCGCTTCAGGCCGAAAGCAGATGGCTGCGGATATTCGCCGTTACCATATCGAGCGCGACCGTATTCCGCCCGCCGCGCGGCACGATCAAATCGGCGTACCGTTTCGACGGTTCGACGAACGCTTCATGCATCGGGCGTACTTTATCCAGATACTGCTCATACACCGACTCGATCGTCCGTCCGCGTTCCTGCATGTCGCGTTTCAGACGGCGCATAAAGCGCAAATCGGCGTCGGTATCGACGAACAGCTTCACGTCGAACAGTTCCCGCAGCTCGGGTATCGCGAAAATCAGGATCCCCTCGACCAAAACGACCGGCTGCGGTTCGAAATGCTGAACTTCGGGAACACGCGTGTGAGTCTTGAAATCGTATATCGGCACGTCGATCGGCTTCAAGGCGCGCAGATCGATCAGGTGCTGAATCAACAATTCGGTTTCAAGCGCATCGGGATGGTCAAAATTCACCTTAATCCGCTCCTCGAACGGACGGTCGCTCATGTCGCGATAATAAGAATCATGCGAAAGGTGAAGAATCCGACCGGTTCGAAGCCGCAGGATCAGCTCGCGCGAAAACGTCGATTTCCCGGAACCGGTCCCGCCCGCGATCCCGATAATAATCGGCAGCGTCAGCGCCTTCCCGTCAAATTCTTCCATTTCGCCCCCCTTTCCCGCTAAAAAACGAAATACGGCGCGATCGGCTTCGCGGGATCGTGCCAAATCGCGTTCAAGCCGACTTTCAGCGCGCTGCGGATATTGGCTTCCAAATCATCGATAAAGACCGAACGGCTCGGATCGAGTCCGCAGCGCTCGATCAGGAGACGATAAATTTCCAAGTCGGGCTTAATCAATTTATCCTGATAAGATACGACGCCGCCGTCAAAATGATCCAAAAATGAATAGGCCGCCCTTAGCTTCTGGTACGTCGCTTCGGAAAAATTTGACAGCACGTAAACCTTCGTTCCCGTCTCCTTGATTCGATAAAACGTATGAACATTTTCGGGAATCAGGTAAAAAAACTGGGACCAGTTGCGCATATAAAAACGGATTTGATCGCGGATTTCCGGATCGAGATCGCCGGCGGCCTCCGCTAATTCTTCATCCGTCATCGACCCGCGGTCAATCTCGGCCCAGATCGGGTTCTCGAACAACGCTTTCGCGATCCGCGCCTGAACCGCCGGATCGATTTTCAGCAGGCGCATAAAGCGAAACGGATCATAATCCAACAGAACGTTCCCCAAATCAAAGATCACAGCGTCCATTTCCAACAAATTCTGGCGAAGTCGAATCATTTTCTCCTCGAATTTAACAGTTTTAAAAGCGCCGGAAGTCCGAGCAGGATTAATCCGGCGAGTATCATTGCGGATAAGACAACGATCATCATCCGCTCCTCGGTCGTCGCCGGCGGCAGCACGATTTTCGAGATATTAAATAAAGCGGCGGCGATCAGGACGGTTCCGGCGAACTGCGTTCCGCCGGCGCGTTTCGCCGACGGCCGGTCGTCGTCGGGGCGGTCCGAAAGATCCGATCGTTTTTTACCGGTCATCCGGTCCTACTCGGTTTCGTCATGAACTTCAGCGTTGAGTTCCGCGTCGGCTGCGCGGCGGATTTCGTCAAGGCCGGCGTCCTCCGCGGCTTCAGCGCCGCTCTCGATCGTCTCGGCGCTTCCGTCGACGACAGCGCCCTCCCGTTCGGCCGCGACCGCGTCTTCAATCCGCTTGCGCTTATCGAGATATTCCTTAATCCAAGGCCAAACCGCGAGTAAGCCGGCCGCTAAATAAACGACGTTCGAAACGAGCGCCAGCCAATAATTTTTCGTTCCCGCTTCAAGCTCGAGCGAGGCAGGGTTCGATAAGACGCGATAGCCGTTCGTCACAGCGATATAAATCAGGTAAACGCCCATACCGCGCGTAATATTCTGCATGACGCTCGGTTTTTTCCCTTTTTCGCCTTCGTTTCGGGCGTCGGATTTTTCGGAGTTTTCCGCTCCGTCCGGCGATTTCGCCGATTCGGCCGCGCAGCCCGCCGCCGCTTGAATGTCTTCGCCGGTTTCGCTTTCCGTCATCGGCGCGCCGCAGGAAGGACAAACCGCCGCGCCGGCGGATACCGGCTCCATACAATTCGGACAGATATCATCGTTTCGGATCTCAACATCGTTCATTTTAATAAAAATACCTCAAATTCTTTGATTTTCAGGTTTATAAATAAATTCAAGCCTTTGATTCAGACCTGATATGATTCTACTCGAAAAATCAGCCGATGACTTCTTTCGCGATATCCATCGCCGCTTTCGCGTCTTTTCCGTAGAAATCGGCTCCGATTCGTTTCGCGTAATCGGCCGTCAGGACCGCGCCGCCGACCATGATCTTACAATCGGACTGGGCGCGGATGACGTCGATCGTCTCCGCCATGCTTTTAACCGTCGTCGTCATCAGCGCGCTCAGCCCAACCAACGGGACGCTTTCTTTTTGAATCGTCTCGACGATCAGATTCGGCTCGACGTCTTTCCCCAAATCGATAACCTGGTAACCGCTGTTCTCCAACAGGACTTTAACGATATTTTTACCGATATCATGGATGTCGCCTTTGACCGTCGCCAGGATGACTTTTCCCCGGCTAATCGCGGCGCCGCCGCTTTCATTCATCAGCTTCCGCTTTAAAACTTCGAAGCTGATCTGCGCCGCGCCGGCCGATTGGATCAGCTGCGGAAGGAAGATTTCGTTTTTCTCGAAGCGGACGCCGACTTTATCGAGCGTCGGGATCAGGATCGTATTGATAATCTCGTCCGGCGTTTTTTCTTCCAACGCCTTTTCGGTCGCCGCTTCCGCCGCCGTCCGCAGCCCGGCTTCGATCGCTTCCGCAAGCGTCATCGCGGTCCCGACGGCCGGGGCCGTTTTCGGCGCGGGAACCGCCCCGCTGTGATGTGAAATATATTCCGCCGAATGCTCGTCGCTCCCGCTTAAAACGTTATAGGCGCGGACCGCCCCGATCATGGTCTGGTTATTCGGGTTGATAATCGGTAAATCCAGTCCGGCGTACATCGCCATCGTCAGGAACGAAACGTTAATTTTTTCGCGGTCCGGAAGCCCGAACGAAATATTCGAAACGCCTAATACCGTTTTCACGCCGAATTCCGCTTTAACCCGGCGAACGGCTTCCAAAGTTTCCAAGGCCTGATCCTGCTGAGCCGAAACGGTCAGCGTCAGGCAGTCGATCACGATATCCCGCCGCCGGATCCCGACCGCTTCCGCGCGTTCGATAATTTTCGCGGCGACGGCGACGCGTTGATCCGCCGTCGCCGGAAGCCCGGCTTCGTCGAGCGTCAGCCCGATAACCGCCGCGCCGTATTTCTTAACCAACGGCAGAATCGCGTTCAGATTGACTTCCTCGCCGTTCACTGAATTGATCCGCGGGTGCCCGTTATAACCGCGAAGCGCCGCTTCCAGCGCTTTCGGATCGCTTGAATCGATCTGCAGCGGGACGTCGGAAACGCCCTGAATCTCTTTAACGACGTTAACGAGCACCTGAGGTTCGTCGATGCCCGGGACGCCGACGTTGACGTCGAGAATATCCGCGCCCGCCGCCGTCTGTTCCAGCGCCTGGGACAGAATATAACTCATGTCGTTATTAAAGAGCGCTTCCTTAAACCGTTTCTTCCCGGTCGGGTTGACCCGTTCGCCGACAACGCGGACGCGGTCGATAGCAACGACGCGTTCCCCGCTGCAAACCGCGGCCGGAACGTCGGCCGTCCGCGCCGGAATCTCTCGGTCCTTCAATTCGGCGACGAGCGCGCGGATATAATCCGGCGTCGTTCCGCAGCACCCGCCGATATAGCGGACGCCGAGATCGGCGAAACGCGCCGATTGACGCGCGAAATCTTCCGCGCTCAGATCGTATTCGTTCGTAATCAGGTTCGGCAGTCCGGCGTTCGACTTGACGATCAGCGGCTTTTCCGTCCAACGGCTCATCTCTTCCATCAGCGGATAAATCTGGTCCGGCCCTAACGAGCAATTGATCCCCAACGCCGCTACGCCCAGCGCGTCGAGCGTCAGCGCCGCCGCGGCGACCGGTACGCCAGCGAACGTCCGTCCGTTCGCCTCGAACGACATCGTCGCAAAAATCGGCAGCGCGGTATTCTCTTTCGCGGCCAATATCGCCGTTTTCAACTCGAGCAGATCGGTCATCGTTTCGAAAATCACGAAATCGACGCCCGCGCGTTCGCCGGCGGTAACGACCTCTCGGTACATTTCGTAAGCGTCCCCGATCTTCAAATCGCCGTTCGGCTCAAGCATCTTCCCGATCGGGCCGCAGTCCAAACCGATTTTAACTCCAGCGTTTTCCGCGTCCCGCGCCGCTTTCGCGTTCGCGACCGCCGCCGCGACGAGTTCGCCGACCGTATAACCGCTGTCTCCGAGCTTATAACGATTAACCGAAAACGTCATCGCGTAAATCAGGTCCGACCCGGCGCGGATATATTCGCGATGAATTTCCTGAACGACTTCCGGACGGGTTAAATTTACGCTTTCAGGGACTTTCGCGCTTAACAATCCCTTCTTTTGAAGCATCGTGCCGGCTGCGCCGTCTAAGAAACGGATTCTGTCCGCGTTTTCCAACATGTTTTTCCTGCCTTTCGAAGGGCGCAGTGAAACCGCAGCTTACAATCGTCACAGCGGTTATATGTTGCCGAAGGCGGCGCGTCCGTTACGCCCAAAACGGCCGTGACCGATTTCGACGGCGTCATCAGGACGCTCCCGGTCACCATCAGCCCGATCCGCCGCGACGTATCCAACAGCGTCAGCAGCTGCGGCTGAAGTTCAAGCGGAAGATCGCCGTATCCGGGACTATACCGGTCGGTCAGGAATTTACCCTGATCCGAAACCGCACCGCGGATTTCCAATTCGAGCCGGTCCGCCGCCGCCTCGGCCGCCACCGCGCCGCAGGTATCCAAGATCACGCCCTCTTCTGCCGCGGTGATCATCTTGGTACGAATCAGGCGATCCATCGCCGGACCGACCGTCACCGCCATGGCGTAAATCGTATCGCGGACCTCGCTAAAGAAAGCGGCGATCGATTTCCCGGGGAGGATAAACGGCGTATCGGCGAGCTTCAGTCCATATTGCGTCCGAACAACGCGAAACGGATGATAAATTCCAACCGGATGAATCGTTTCTAAGGTCAGCTCGATACAGCGATCGATCAGCGCGTCCATGGACGGCGGGAGCGTCAATCCGGCGTCAGCGTTCAAAAATCGCAGCACCTCATTTTTCGATAAAGATTCGACGGAAAGCAGCACGGCCGTTCCCTCGGGCTACTTATTTTCAGCCCGCAGGATCGAGCCGATATTGCGCGCGATTCGCTTCGCCGTCTCAACGCTGTTCATC
Source organism: Flexilinea sp. (assembly GCA_029983925.1). Classification (GTDB taxonomy): domain Bacteria; phylum Chloroflexota; class Anaerolineae; order Anaerolineales; family Anaerolineaceae; genus Flexilinea. The sequence goes on along the minus strand of JASBYO010000115.1, from coordinate 938 downwards.
GTGTACAAATGGACGCCCCGTACGCCGCGCGAAACAAGATCGATGATCTGGTCCGTCGCGAACGCAATTCCGGCGTCAAAAAACGCCTCGGGATCATCCCGATAACGTTCATGGATTCGCGTCAGCCGATCCGGAACCGCGGCTCCGCTCAATTTCACGACCCGTTCCAGCTGCGTCTTCGTCGTAATCGGCATGATCCCGGCTTCAATCGGCACGTCGATCCCGGCCGCCGCCGCCAGGTCGCGGAACGCGTAAAATTTATCGTTATCAAAAAACAGCTGCGTAATCAGGTGACTGACGCCGCTGTCGATTTTATATTTAAGGTTCTCGATATCGGCCCGCAGCGACGGCGCCTCCGGATGCTTCTCCGGGTAACATGCGCCGCTGATATTGATCTCGCTGTCGTGGTCCCGGATAAAACGGACCAAATCGCTGGCATGGCGAAAGGCGTATTTACGTTCGCCGTCGGCGGGGATATCGCCGCGCAGCGCGAAAACGTTTTGAATCCCTTTGGCGCGCGCGCTTTCCAAAGCTGCCAAAACGTCCGCTTCGTCGGACGTGACGCAAGTGAGATGCGCGACAGATTCGATCCGATACGTCTCGATAATCAGCGAGGCGATTTCGATCGTCTTATCCCGCTGGGCCGCGCTGCCGCCCGCGCCATAGGTGACGCTGATAAAATCGACCGGCAGCTCGCGCATCTGCAGCAGCGTATTATATACCGTCGTATAAGATGAATTCTTCTTCGGCGGGAATACTTCAAGCGAAAAAACGACCTGCTTATGGTCAAAAATTTTCGAAATTTTCATAAAACTATTCTAACTCAGCTTGCGCGTCCATGCGGAGCGGACGAATCTGAGAATGACCGCGGTCAGAAGAAAATTCCCGGCGCCTCCGCAAACGACGCGATAAACCGATCCGAAACGGCGCGGATCTCA
>JASBYO010000114.1 GCA_029983925.1 Flexilinea sp. | reverse complement strand
AAAATGCCAGGCTACTTGCAAAATAACTCTTCTATGAGCTACAATTCTATTTAGTGAATAGCGAAAAGGTCATTGGGAAGCAAGTTATCATGTTGGAACGGATCAGCGAACATATTTGGATCATGCCGAAAGACGACGAAACGGATCGTCCGATTTTAGGCTACGTTTCCGGCGGAAAAACAAGCTTGCTCATCGACGCAGGAAACTCTCCGGATCATATTTCTTTCTTCTACGGCGCTGTACGCTCGATGGGGATGCCGGATCCTTCGTTTATCGCGCTGACCCATTGGCATTGGGATCACGTTTTCGGGCTTTCAGGTTCGCCGGCAAAATCGATCGCCAGCGTCATGACGAACGAACGTCTGGTATTGATGCATCGCTGGGATTGGACCGATACTGCCTTGAGCAGCCGTGTCGCGGCCGGACTGGAAATCCAATATGCGGCGGATATGATTCGCAAAGCGATGCCGATCCGCCAGAGTTTCAAGATCAAATCGGCCGATATTACATTCGAAGATCACTGCGGACTGCGGATTGACGATATTGATTGTCAGATTCTGCATGTCGGCGGGCCGCACAGCGACGATTCGACGATCGTGTATATCCCGTCGGAAAGCGTCGTCTTCCTGGGCGATTGCTGCAGCGAAGACCTGTATCTGAATAACAGTATGCGATTGCGCGAACTGTCGCCGCTCCTGCGCCGGCTGGAAACGATTGAGGCGCGTTGGTTTATCCCGTCGCACGGCGAACCGATGGAAAAAAGCGCATTTTTAAGCGAGATGGCGGAAGTTGAAAAGATTGGGAAACTGGTCGGAAAGCTGACGAACGAAGATCAACTCGCGGCACAGCTCGAAAAGGGACTTGGACGAGCGGCGACGGAAGACGAGCTGACGAGCGGACGCTTTTTCGTCGCCGGGAACCGAATTAAACCGGGCGATAAGAAACGTTTGATGGACGAAAAAAAGGCGAACCTCTACCGCGGGAGCGATTCGAGAATCGACGATATTCTTTCCGAGGGCTTCGCTTAACGTCGGCTCGAAGTAATTCCGTTATGCCCGTTCGTAAGAATTACGACTCGGATCTGTTAAGATTTTGATTTGATGTTGTAAAATTTGTTTATTCGGATTCTTGGGTTCCGCCGTTTCAGCTAACGGAATTCAAATAAAACCCCTGTAGAATAACGGTAGGCACTTTTATAAAAATCAATCGATTCGAAATACGCGGATAGCGGAGACGTTTTTCGGTTGAAATTCGGGGGTAATTTAAGAGAATTATGGAATACAGGGATTATTATCAAACGCTGGGGGTAGCGAAAACGGCTTCCGACAGCGAAATTCAAAAGGCGTACCGGGCTCTGGCGAAAAAATATCATCCGGACGTTAACAAAGGCGATAAAAAAGCCGAAGAAAAATTTAAGGAAATTAACGAAGCGTATACCGTCCTCAAGGATAAGGAAAAGCGCGCGCGTTACGATCAGCTCGGATCGTCTTACGCCGCTTGGGAGAGGCAGGGCGGAAACGCATCGAACTATAATTGGTCGAACTGGCGACAGGGAGACTATCGCGGGACAGCATATACGACGCAGGATTTCGGCGACTATTCGGACTTCTTCGAACAGGTTTTCGGCGATTTTTATCGATCAGGCGCCTCCCAGCGCGCTTCGGCGGGCGGATTCAGCGATATTTTCAGCGGTTACACGCGCCAAGGCGGATCAACTCGTCAGGAAGCCACAGCGCAGCCGATCGAAAAAGAAGTTGAAATTACGTTTGGCGAAGCGTTACGCGGCACGGAACGATTGATTACCCTCAACGATTCGCGGTACGCGGCCAAAATTCCGGCCGGCGCGAAAACGGGAACAAAGATCCGCTTAAAAAAAGTTCTGCCGAACGGCGCCGATCTCTACCTGGTTGTAAAAGTCGCCCCCGATCCGCGTTTTGCGGTCGAAGGCGACGCGCTTGTTACCGACGTCAAAATTGATTTGTTTACCGCTGTACTGGGCGGAACGGCCATCGTTGAAACGCCTGACGAAAAGGTGGTTTTAACGATTCCGGCGGGAACGCAGCCTGACCGAAAATTCAGATTGACCGGAAAAGGCATGCCGAAGCTGAACGGCGCGGGCGCGCGCGGCGATTTATTCGCCCGTATCCGCGTTGCGATTCCCGAATCCCTGACCTCGGAACAGCGTGAATTGTTTGAGCAACTGAGGAAAGCGACTTAGGTTATGAAAAAAAAGAAACTGCATTTTATCCCGCTCGGCGGATTAGGCGAAGTCGGGCGCAATATGATGCTCTTTGGATATGACGATCAATATATTATTATTGATTGCGGCGTCCAATTCCCCGACAGTTCGATGATCGGGATTGATTTTATTATTCCGGATATGACCTTCCTCCAAGGGAAGGAAGAAAATATCCTGGGCGTCTTCGTGACCCACGCGCATGAAGATCACATCGGCGGGCTGGTTCACTTATTTAAAGTTGTCGAAAATATCCCGACGTACGCGACTCAGCTGACGGCGGGCATGATCGAGACGCGGTTAGCGCGCGGCGGTCAATTAAACAAGACAAAGATTAACGTTACGAACGCCGGCGAAACGGTTGAAGCCGGACCGTTTAAAGTTGAATTTATACATGTTACGCATTCGATTCCCGACGCGGTCGCCTTCGCGATTCATACGCCGGTCGGGACGGTCGTCGTCACAGGCGACTTCAAATTTGACATGACGCCGATCGACGGATGGGGGACGGATATCCCGAAGCTCGCGTCGGTCGGTAAAAAAGGCGTTTTAGCGCTGTTCAGCGATTCTACCAACAGCGAAAAATCGGGCTGGACGCCGACGGAACGCGAAATAACGCCGACGTTTGAACGCGTCTTTGAGGAAGCGCCGGGGCGGATTATTATTTCTTCTTTCTCGTCGCTGATTTCCCGTCTTCAGCAGGTCACCGATATCGCGCGCCGCTACGCGCGTAAAATCTGCGTTGTCGGAACGAGCATGATCGATAACGTCAATCTGGCCAAGAAGCTCGGTTATTTGGAGATGCCCGACGATAGTCTGGTGACGCTTGAAGAAGCGCTGACGCTCCCGGATCATAAAGTCGTCATCCTCTGCACCGGATCGCAGGGCGAAACGACGGCGATCCTCGGGCGTCTTTCAACCGGAAAATACTACGCTTTCAGTATTAAAGAAGGCGATACGATCGTCTTATCATCGCATCCGATTCCCGGGAATGAGGAGCAGGTTTCGAAAGTCATCAACCGCTTCCTGCGCATGGGCGCGAAGGTTATTTACGATTCGCTCTGGTCGGTTCACGTTTCCGGTCATGCTTGCGCGGAAGAGATGAAAATGATGATCAGCCTGATCCGTCCGAAATATCTGATTCCGATTCATGGAGAGCTGCGCCAGCTGACGCGGCATAAGGTTCTCGGTACGATGATGGACATTCCGGAAGAGAATATCTTTGTGATCGAAAACGGCCAAACGATCGTTTTTGAAGCGAATGAAGCGAAATTAGGCCCGAAGGTTCCGGCTTCGATCGTCCTTGTCGACGGAACGAACGTCGGGGATATGAACGCCGATATTTTGTATCAGCGCGAGCGGTTGGCTGACAGCGGCGTCGTCGTCGTAACGCTGATTCTGAACCGCGGAAATAATAGCCTGGTTCGCGAGCCGAAGATTATTCACGAAGGTTTGATGACCGAAAAAGAGATGACGAGTTATCAGGCGGAATTGGACGAGCTGATCGCTTCGACGATCGCGAGAAAAAACGGCCAAAAGAATACCCAGAGTCAGGAAGCGCTCGAAAAGAACCTCGAACAGGCGCTGCGGAAATTCTTTTATACGACGACCGGGCGAACGCCCTGGATTATCATAAATCCGTTTTACCTGTAAATCGAGAGAAATAGAAGAACCGCGGAATGAATCCGCGGTTTTTTATACTCAGGCGGGAAGCCGGTTCCTGAACGCTGCGCAGATTTAACGGACGGCAGCGTAGGCCGCAACACCCCTGCGCTTCCGATCGCCGAAATATATATACGCCGATATAAAATCAGTCCGATTAATACATCTGAGACAATCCTATCCGACGCCGAATGAAAAGAGCGGGAATCCAGCAGGGGAATCGCCGTGTCGGCAATTCCCCTGCTGAGTCTTACATAGGATCCGTTATATCGAAGCTTTAATTTTTTACCCTGAACCTTACGGCTCCAGCGCCGGTTCGGGCAGCGCGGGCAAAATCACCAGATTCTCATTCTCGTCAAGCGTAAAGTACAGCTCGGTCCCGGCCGGATAATGATTCGCGAGCAGCGCGTCGGCCAATTTATCTTCGACCTGCTGTTGGATAATCCGTCGGATCGGGCGCGCGCCCATCTCGGGATCATACCCTTCGTTCGTCAGTTTTTCGACGACTTCCGCGCTGACGGTCAGCTTCAGCTCCTGATCAGCGAGACGCTCGCCGAGTTTCCCGATCTCAATTTCGGTAATCCGGATCATGTCCTCAAGTCCGAGCATCCGGAAAACGATGACGCTGTCGAGGCGATTAATGAATTCGGGACGAAACGATTTCTTGAGCTGGTCGAGAAGTTTCCGTCTCATTTCATCATAGTTCCCGCTGTCAACGTTTCGATCGTCAGGATTCAGCGTAAATCCGAACGAGTTTTGCCGCCTGATCAGATCGGCGCCGATATTCGACGTCATGATAATCATCGTGTTCCGAAAATCGACCTTTTTTCCATGAGCGTCGGTCAGATGGCCCTCTTCCATGATCTGGAGCAGGATATTCTGAACCTCCGGATGAGCCTTATCCAGCTCGTCGAAAACGATGATTGAGTACGGACGACGCCGAACTGCCTCGGTCAGCTGACCCGCGTCGTCAAACCCGACGTATCCCGGAGGCGCGCCGGTCAGCCGCGACGTTGAATGACGTTCCATAAATTCGGACATATCGATTTGAATTAACGCTTCTTCGCTTCCGAACATGTATTTCGCAAGCGCTTTCGTCAGTTCTGTTTTCCCGACGCCGGTCGGACCTAAGAACATGAAGGATCCGATCGGACGATTCGGGTCTTTAAGACCGGATCGTGAACGACGGACGGCGGACGAAATGACCGAAATCGCGTCATCCTGACCGACGATCATCTCTTTCAACGCTTCATCCATCCGCAGCAAGCGGTCGGATTCACTTTCCGCGACCTGCATCAGCGGAATCCCGGTCCACATCGAAATGACTTCGGCGATATCTTCCGCGCCGAGCGCCGGCGCGACCGCGCGGTCCCAAGTCCGATTAAGCTCCAGAATATCGGCTTCCAGCTTTTTTTCCGTTTCGCGCAGCGCCGGTAAATCTTCGGTCCCGCCTTTTTCGCTTTCGCTGACGAGATGAATCTTTTTCCGCGTATCGCGGAGCATCGTAATCAAATCATTCGAACGATATGCGGTCGGATTTTTATATAACCGAACGCGCGAAGAAGCCTCGTCGATCAGATCGATCGCCTTATCCGGCAGGAAGCGATCAGAGACATATCGGACGGATAGCTTGACCGCCGCTTCAACCGCCTCGTCGCTGATCAGGAGCTGGTGATGATCTTCGTATCGCGGGCGCAGTCCTTTTAGAATTTCGATCGCTTCGTCCGCCGTCGGCTCGGAAACCTGGATCGGCTGGAAGCGGCGTTCGAGCGCCGCGTCGCTCTCGATATTTTTCCGATATTCGTTGGTCGTTGTCGCGCCGATAATTTGGATTTCGCCGCGCGATAACGCAGGTTTAAGAATATTTGCGGCGTCAACGGCCGAGCCGGAGGAACCGGCGCCGACGAGCATATGAACCTCGTCGATAAATAAAATCGCCTCGCTCGATTTCAACTCTTCGATCACGCGCTTCATCCGCTCTTCGAATTGACCGCGGTACATCGTTCCCGCGACCATCGAGCCGACGTCCAATTGCAAAACGCGTTTATTAAGCAGCTGGGCCGGAACCGCGCCCAGCGTAATCGCTTGAGCCAGACCTTCCACAATCGCCGTTTTCCCGACGCCGGATTCGCCGATCAGCGCCGGATTATTTTTCGTCCGCCGCGCTAAGATCTGAATCAGCCGTTCAATTTCGTTTTTTCGCCCAACGACGGGGTCAAGTTTCCCCGCCGCCGCCTTAGCCGTCAGATCGACCGATAGCTGATCGATCAGCGGCGAATCCGTTTTCCGCCGTTCGGCCGAACGGCCCTGCGGACGCGCCGGGCGGACTTCCGCCGCTTCAACCGGCGCGGCGGCATGCTTCGGCTTTTCCCCTTCGCGGAGAATCCGGTCTAAATGGATACGGATCTGATTGACGCGAACGCCGAGCTGTTCGCAGATTTTAATTGCGTGGGACTCGACGCTTTGAAGCAACGCTTTAAGTAAGAATTCGGTCGAGACCTGTTTTTCGTTCGCGCTGCGGGCAAGCATAATCGCACGGCGCAGGACGTTTTGAACCGCGAGGGATATTTTCCCGTCTTCGGCGGCGAACTCTTCCATACGGTGCATCGCGTCGAGCTCCTTAACTTTCGGGAACCACTCGCGCACAGCATCTGCCGTAATGTTCAGGTCGGCGAGAACCGTCCCCGCCGTTGAATCTTCGACCAACAGCAGCCCCGCCAGCAAGTGTTCCGTGCCGATGACCGAGGCTGAAAATTTTTCCGCTTCCTGCGCCGCGTTGCTTAAGACGCGCTGCGCCCTTTCGGTAAATTGATTAATTCCGCTCATTCCTTAAAGTCTTTCTCTGTCATGTTCAGTTCGGCCGCTTTTTCCGCTGCCGAATTGAACGCTGTTGTTTGAATCATGGTCCGTCGCGGACGACGGCGATAAAGATGGACAACGGGCTTTTTCAGCCCGCTTGACCTTCTTATTCCGATCTTATTGTACCAGAGCCGACGGCGTGGCACACATTAGAAATACGTTAACGTTGCCGAAAGCGGGA
>JASBYO010000113.1 GCA_029983925.1 Flexilinea sp. | reverse complement strand
TTTTTTCGCCGAGTTCTTGACAGCGGTTCAAACTGTTCTATAATTGCATTCATGAACCAGCACCCCCCTTTAATCGTCCTTCGGCGACGAACGCAATCACTGTAAATTCTTCGGAATTTAGCGGTCTGATTCAACGTACTGGCAATTGAACCTCCGAAAATTCCGTCGGAGGTTTTTTTATACTTACTATTATAGGAGTCATTACCCATGACAAACGAGATTAAGAAAGTCGTGTTGGCTTATTCGGGCGGTTTGGATACTTCGGCGATTATTCCCTGGCTGGTCGAAACGTACGGCTGCGAAGTGATTTGCGCCTGCGCGAACGTCGGGCAGGAAGAAGAAATCGGCGATCTCGAAGAACGCGCGATCGGATCCGGAGCGTCGAAGTTATATGTAAAAGATCTGACCGACGAACTCTGCGAGGCGTATATTTGGCCGATGATCAAATCCGGCGCTGTCTACGAGAAAAACTACCTGCTCGGGACCTCGATTGCGCGCCCGATCGTCGCGAAATGGCTCGTCGAAGTCGCGGAAAAGGAAAACGCCGACGCGATCAGCCACGGCTGCACCGGGAAAGGCAACGACCAGGTCCGTTTCGAAAATACGATCCAGGCGCTGAACCCCAACTTGAAAGTCATCGCGCCGTGGCGTATCTGGGACTTCACGTCGCGCGAAGACCTGATCGCCTACATGGACAGCAAGAAAATCGCTTACCCCGATTCGGCGCGCAATCCGAAACTTTTCAGCCGCGACCGCAACATCTGGCACATCTCGCATGAGGGCGGACCGATCGAAGAAATCGGCGCCGAACCCGAAGAATCGTTTTACGTATTGACCGTATCGCCGGAAAACGCGCCCGATAAGCCCGAATTCGTCGAAATCGAATTCGATCGCGGCGAAGCGGTCGCGCTGAACGGTGAACGGCTGAAACCCGCCGAGCTGCTAAGGCGATTAAACGTCATCGGCGGACGGAACGGGATCGGCCGCGCCAATATCGTTGAAAACCGCCTCGTCGGCATGAAATCGCATGGGCTATACGAAAATCCGGGCGGATCGATCCTTTACGAGGCCCATACGCAGCTGGAATCGATCACGCTTGACCGCGATACGCAGCATTTTAAAGAAACCGTCGCCGTCCGCTACGCCGAACTGATTTATAACGGGCAATGGTTCTCGCCGCTCTGCGCCGCGCTGAACGCCTTTTTTAACGAGAGCAACCGGAACGTCAGCGGCAGCGTCAAGCTGAAACTGTATAAAGGAAATATCATCCCGGTCGGGATTGCGTCCGACCGCTCGCTGTATTCGGAAAAAATCGCTTCGTTCGGCGACGTGACGCTGTATGACCATAAAGACGCGACCGGATTCATCCGTTGTTTTACGCTGCCGAGCCGCGTCCGCGCCGTTATGGAAAAGAACGCGAAAGCGTAGACGAAAAGACAAACCGGGAACAGGAAGAGGCGGTATGCAAGAAAAAACGTTATGGTCCGGCGGACGGCTCAGCTCGGACATCGATATCGACATGTCCGCGCTGAATCAATCTCTTTCGATCGATAAACGCATGGCGCAGGAGGATATCCGCGGCAGCCGCGCCTGGGCGAAAGCGATCGCCGCGGCCGGGATCCTGGACGAAACGGAACTCGGTCAAATCGACGCCGGGCTGGCGAAACTGGCGGACGATTTATCCGCGGGAACGTTTCCGTTCAAGCCGGAAGACGAAGATATTCATTCCGCCGTCGAGCGCCAATTGACGGCGGAGATCGGCGCGGTCGCCGGAAAGCTCCATACCGGACGAAGCCGCAACGACCAGGTCGCGACCGATTTTCGCTTATGGCTGAAGTCCAATCTGGAACCGCTTCAAACCGAACTCCGCGCGCTTCAAGCCGCGCTCGTCGAGCGGGCGGAATCCGATTTCGCCGTCATCTTCCCCGGATACACGCATTTTCAACAAGCCCAGCCGATTCAGCTCAGCCATTGGTGGCTCTCCCACTTCTGGACGCTTGAGCGCGACCGCGACCGTTTCTATGAAACGGCTGCGCGTCTTGACGTCTGCCCGCTCGGATCCGGCGCGTTAGCCGGGACGACGGTTCCGATCGACCGATTCGCGTTAGCCGCCGATCTCGGCTTCCGCGAACCGGCGCCGAACAGCCTCGACGCAGTATCGGACCGCGATTTCGCCGTCGATTTCCTCTACGCCTGCGCCCTGCTGGGAACGCATCTCAGCCGCATGGCGGAAGCGCTGATCCTCTATTCGACAGCCGAATTCGGATTTATCACGCTGTCCGACCGCTTCTCGACCGGATCCAGCCTGATGCCCCAGAAGAAGAACCCCGATTCGCTCGAACTCGTCCGCGGTCAGGCCGGCTCGCAGTACGGACGGCTGACCGCGCTGCTCAGCACCTTAAAAGGACTGCCGTCCGCGTATGATAAGGATTTACAGGAAGATAAACGGCTGACGTTCGCCGCGTTCGATACCGCGATCCTAACGCTGAAAGTTATGCGCGGCGTGATCGCGACGCTGACGGTCAACGCCGATCGCTGCCGCGCGGCGGTCAACGCCGACGCTTACGCGACGGACGCCGCAGATTATCTCGTTCGGAAAGGGATGCCGTTCCGTGAGGCGCATCACGTCATCGGGAAATTAGTCAAGCGGGCTGAAAACGCCGGGCTTCCGTTAGGGAACCTCACGCTCGCGGATTGGCGAGCGGAATCGGAGCTATTCGAAGACGATATCCGATCGGTCTTTACGCCCGAGGCGGCGACGGCCGCGCGCGGCGCGTTCGGAGGAACCGCGCCGGAACGCGTCCGGGAACAGATCGAACTGGCGAAAAAGCGCCTGCGGCAGCGCCCGAACGAATAAAGCGGCGATCTTTAGAACCGGGCTGAGTCGGATTCCCAGCCCGGTTTTTTCATTCGAATCCCGAAACCCAGCAATCCCGCGTACACCAACGCGGTAAGCGCCCACGAAAGCGGATAGCAGGCTAACGCTGTCAGCAGCGTCGGACGCAGCGGCAGCGCGGCCAGAATCCACAATACTCGAAACAGGCAGATCCCGAACAGGCTGACGAACATCGGCCGTAACGTATCGCCCATGCCGCGAATCGCTCCGGGCAGCACGTCACAAAAAACGAAAACGGCATAAAACGGCGCGATAAACCGTAAAATCAGCGCGGTCAGCTCGATTACGTCCTGATCCCGAACCAACGCCGAAGCCAGCGGCGCGCCCCAGCGATAAAGTATCGCGCCGATCGCCGCCACCGGGATCACAGACATACTTAGACCGGCCGCGATCGACGATTTTACGCGCCCGAACTTTTTAGCGCCGATATTCTGGGCGACAAACGTCGAGACCGCGGTCGCGAACGCGTCCGAAATCGACCAAACCAGGAAATCAAGCTTTCCGCAAACCGCCCAAGCCGCGATGCTATTAACGCCGAAAGCGTTAATTCCGGTTTGAATAACGGTATTCGAGATCGGATTCAGCGCCGATTGAACGCCGATCGGGAGTCCCAATCTGAATATCTCCGCTAAGCGCGCGCGGTCGAACCGCAATCGGTTCAGCGCGATCCGACAAGGCAGATCGCTCCGCATTAAAGCCCGCATCACGGCGCAGGAGCAAAAAACCTGCGAGATCGCGGTCGCGAGCGCCGCGCCGACGACGCCCAGCCTCAGCCCGGCGACAAAAACCAAATCCAGTCCGACGTTCAAAAAATTGGCGGCGGCGAGATAAACGAACGGCTGGCGCGAATTTCCGAGCGAGCGTAAAATTCCCGCGCCGACGTTGAAAACGAGCGTCGCCGCCATTCCGGCATAATAAATCAGCAGGTACCGCTGCGCCTCGCCGCTAATCTCGACGGGAACGCGGACCGCGCGGATCGCGTACGGCGAAACCGCGCAGCCCAGAATCGCCAGCGCCGTCCCGCCGACGAGCGCGAACCATATCGCGGCATGACTCGCGTCGGAAACGTCGCGAAACTTTTTCGCGCCGTAATAACGGGAGAGAAGAACCGTCGCGCCGGCGGCGATCCCCATAAAAAAATTCACAGGGAGCCGCGTCAGCGTAAAAACCGATTCAATCGCCGCCAGCGCCTCTTTTCCGCCGAAGCGCCCGACAATAACCGCATCGGCGGTCGTATAAAACGATTGGAAAAGCGTCCCGAAGAATATCGGCGCGGCATAAAACAGCATCGTCCGCCAAACTCCGCCCTCGGTTAAATCATATATTTTCGCGAACCGGTTCATTTGTCCCATATCCTAAAGATATATCATACCATTAAATTTGCCGTATCTAACTAAATTGCCAAACGGGAATTTCGATTAAAAAGAAAAAGAGCTTTGACGGCTCTTTCTCTCAAAAATCAGGCTTGGCTATTTCGCGTACTCGATCGCCCGGCTTTCGCGAATAACGGTCACTTTAATTTGACCGGGGTACTGCATCGTTTCTTCGATTTGATGAGCGATGTCGCGCGCCATGTACGTCGCCGCAAGATCGTCAATTTCCTCCGGCGTGACGATAATCCGGACCTCGCGCCCAGCTTGAATCGCGAAAGAATTTTCAACGCCCTTATAGGAGTTCGCGATCTCTTCCAACGTTCGCAGCCGTTTGATATAGAATTCGAGATCCTCGCGGCGCGCTCCCGGACGCGCGCCGGAAATCGCGTCCGCCGCCTCAACGACAACGGCCTCGATCGACTCCTGATCCGACTCATGATGGTGCGATTCGATGATATTAACAACCTTCGCGTTCGTCCCGTAGCGTTTACAGAAATCAGCGCCGATTTTAGCATGCGTTCCCTCGGTATTGTGATCCATGGCTTTACCGATATCATGCAGCAGCGCGCCCTTTCGCGCCGTTTCAATATCCGCGCCAAGTTCCGCCGCGATGACCGAGGCTAATTTCGCCGTCTCAACTGCGTGCGCCAGCTGATTCTGGCCAAACGAGGTTCGGTACTTGAGCCGGCCTAAAACTTTAATAATCTCGGGATGAAGCCCGACGACGCCAGCGTCGAACGCCGCTTCCTCGCCGGCCTCGATAATTACCTTTTGGACTTCTTTTTCTTCTTCGCGCAGAATTTTCTCGATATTCGCCGGATGAATCCGTCCGTCAAGGATCAGCCTGTCGAGCGAGCGCTTCGCGATCTCGCGCCGTACCGGATCGAAGCAGGAAATCATTACCGCTTCCGGCGTATCGTCGACGATAACGTCGACCCCGGCCGCCTGCTCAAAGGCGCGGATATTCCGGCCGTTCCGCCCGACGATCCGCCCTTTCATTTCTTCCCCCGGCAGATTAACGATCGAAGTCGTGACTTCGGCGACCTGGTCGGAGGCGACGCGCTGAATCGCGGTTACGATTATTTCGCGCGCTTTCTTTTCGCCTTCCGATCGCGCCTCCTGCTCAACCTGGCGGATAATCCGCGCCATTTCGCTGCGGGAGTCTTTCTCAACAGCCGCCATCAGTTCGGCTTTGGCTTCTTCGACCGTCATCGAGGCGACGCGCTGCAGCTCGTCCAACTGCTTCGAAGCCATACGGTCGATTTCGTTTGAACGCTTATCTAAATTGCTCTGCCGCTTGCTAAGCGCGTTTTCGCGCTGTTCGATTTTCTCGGCGCGGATATCAAGTTCGTTACGCCGTTTTTGGACGCGGTCCGATTCCCGCGTTAATTCGTTACGGCGTTTTTGAAGCTCTTCTTCTCCTTCGTTCAGCGTTTTCAGCGCCTTATCCATCGCTTCGGTTTCGATCTGCTGGGCGCGCTGTTTCGCGACCAGGATAATATTCTCGGCGTCCAGCTGCTGTTCGCGGATAAAACGGTTATTCAGCATGCGCGTCAACAAAAACACCGACAGCGCCACGCCCGCCACGATCACAATCGCCGACAGAATAATAATCACCAGTATCGGCGTTCCGCCCGACCCGCCGGACTGGGCGGCGGCAACCGTCATCGGCCGCGGCAGGCCCTGCGACCGATAGAGGTTCATCGAACCATTCAAGATTCCCTTCCAAATCGTTATCATTTCCAAAATTTCCTATTTCATATAATATCGTCGTCAGTTTCGGAGTGAAGCGAATTCCAGGCCGCCTGAACCGTTGTCCGTACCGTTTCGTACGAAAAACCGCGTCGAGCCAAGTAAGCGCCGAGGCGGTTGCGGAAAACCGGTTGGTCCAATCCCGCTAATCTGCGCGAATATTTTTCCGCGCAGTCAAAAGCCGCCTGTTCATCGTCAACACCCGCCAACGATTCGCTGATTACCGGGTCTGAAACACCTTTCAGTTTTAATTCATAACGAAGCATGCGCGCGCTGCGCGGGCGGAAACGGCTTTGACTCCGAATCCAATTTTCGGCAAATCTACGGTCATCGATATAACCGCATTCCCTGACCCGGTCAATCGCGCGTCCGATTCGCTCTTCCGAAAACCCTTTTTGCGCTAATTTTCTTCGCAGCTCGGTTTCGGAATGATCCCGTCTCGCTAAATAACCCAACGCGCATAAATAAGCTTTTTCGTCGGATTCGCTTTCAACGATACGGATAATATCCTGATCGGAGAGTTCTTGACCAACCGTCAAACCGGCCGCGACCGATTGCGCCAGTCCGAAAGCAAATTCACCGTCTAAATCCACGTTAACCCGGCGCGGATGACGCGCCTGCGGTTGTATCCGCGTTATTCGCTTCATCTCCATTAAATAAAAACCGTCAAGTTTCACATCCTTAAAAGCAAGCCGGTCTTAGGTACGAATAGGAAAAGATGATTTTCAGCGTCGTATTGATGGATAAAGATTCCTGCCGTTTTTTTCAACGCATTTTCAAACAGAATCATTTTTTTCGGACGAAAACTTGCCCGGATAAAATTCACAGATTCCGAAGCTTTCCCTTAAGGAACTATGACCGTCACAGCTTCTGGCGGTAATCATTTTAAACTAACTCATATAGATTTTACCACAAAAAATCCGCAAACAAATTATGCGAATTTTCGTGAAACGAATCGCGACGCCGAGCGGCTGCGCGCAGGCCGAAAAACTCG
>JASBYO010000112.1 GCA_029983925.1 Flexilinea sp. | reverse complement strand
CGTAAACGACCGCAATATTGAGAAAAACGCGCGCAAAATAGGATCCGAGCCGTTTTCTTGGACTTTGCCGCATGCGTATCCGGCGATTTTGTGATTTTGGCTGCTATTTTTTTTTGTGTATAGGAAAGGATCGGGAAATAGATAGCGGCTTGGAGATTTCTCCCAGCCGCCGGCGTTTTACTCTTTCTTAATCGGAACCCAAAGTTCCATCCGGTAATCGTCGCTGTACATATCCCCTTCCCGATATACTTCGAAATCCGGCGCGCCGGAATGACGGCAGCCATGTTCCGGGAAGAATTCCTTCATGATAAAGGCCCAACCGGCATGAATACTATCGGGAATTTTCCCCGTCAGTTCGACGACGGCGTATTCGTTTTCCGGGATATCGACGACGGTTAATCCGAGCGCTTTCGCCGCCGCTTCATCTTTGACGTCATATCCGGCGAAATAGTTGATCTTGTCGATCGTCTGAATATCGTGGCACATGCCGAAGCTCTGACCGGAGCCGAGTTTTTCCAACGTTTCCGGTCCGGCGAGCTTGAAGAGCTTATCCCATACCCCCGGGCAATTCGCCGACGCGATTTCGTTTTCTCCGACTCCGGCGATCTTAAACGCCGCTTTGCGCTGAATCGTACCGTTCATTTCGTTCCCTCCGCTGATTGATAGATGCAATTTTAGTTTTGAATAGATTTTTCCTTGTTTACCGATTCGGATTTCGGAAGGCGTGACTCCATGAACCGCTTTGAACGCGACCGTAAACGCGTCAGCGGATTCGTAGCCGTAGCGGATCGCTAAATCGATCACTTTTCGCTTTGACGAAAGAAGCTCGACGGCGGCCAGCGTCATTTTCCGGCGCCGGACGTATTCGCTTAGCGGTATTCCGGTCAGGATCGAAAAAATCCTGCTGAACATCGCGAGCGAGTAGCCGGAACGCCGCGCGATTTCTTTCCCGTTAATTTCGCCGGCCGTTTCCGCGCTGATTATTTCTTCGATATAGTCGATCGTTCGGTTAAACGCCTGGATCATGTTCATTGAGCCGCCTATCTTTTCGGTTCCTCCTTACGTTATTCAGTTTAGCGGATCGGGGCGATTCCTGCCCGAGAGGATTTGTGCTGATTTTGACGGATTTAAGCCGCGGAAAAAATTATTTTATATTGCGCAGGCGATTGCCGCTGACGGCGCCGACGCCGATCGGAACGCTGTTTTCGTTCGTCAGGAACAAGACGCTCCCTTTCGCGCGTTTCAGATCGGATCGGATTAGTTCTTGACCGCTCTGCCAACGGCGGATTTCCTCCGGGCTGAGGGTGATTTTCTCCGCGCCGATTTTGTCCCATGCGTGCGTCGTCCAATCAAAGTCGGCGATCCAGCCGTACGCATGCTTAAACGCGACGCGCATTCCGATCGATTTCGCCGGCAGTCCGCTGAATTCGCGGAGCGCGCGGTTGGGCAGCGCCCAAACTTCATGATCCCGGAGGAGGAGCGATCCGTCGCGTTCGGAAAGATCGGCGGCTGCGTCATAACCGAAGAGATCGCGCAGTCTCTCCGCTATTTCGGATCCCTCCGCGCCCGTCAGGCGGCGGTACCCGCTTTTTTCGAACGGTCGGAACGGCGGAACCGTCGTCGTTTCCGGGTTGAAAGGCGCTGTTTTCGTAAACAGCGCGGCGAAAAAGCCCGCCGTTTCGTAGCGGTTCGGCCATAGGCGAACGCTGCGTTCGGTTCGCGCGTCGAGCGTTTTCCCGTCGAACGCGCTGATCCCCGGCGCGGGGAACGGAAGCCGTTCGCGGACTTCGCCGAGGTCGATCGCGCTCCCGAAACGTTTTAGAGCTCCGTCGACGACCGCTTCGTCTTCGAACGGCGACAAGGTGCAGGTTGAATAAACCAGCTGTCCGCCCGGTTTAAGCGCCGTCAGCGCCGCCGCCAGCAGCCGAGATTGTCGCTGCGCGAGGGCCGTTTCTTCGCGTTCGCTGATCGGGCGCATCGGATGCGAATCGATCGAGACCAGACTTTGCATGCTGCATGGCGCGTCGAGGAGAATAAAATCGAATTGATTCGCGAACCAGCTCCCGACCGATTCGCCGGGAAAATTCGTAACGACCTGATTTAAAGCGCCGTAGTTTTTCAATACTTTCCGCAGCGCCGGAATCCGCCCTGCTCCGGCGTCGTTCGCCAGGATCAGTCCGCGATCGCCGGAAGCGCTGACGAGATGCGTCGTTTTTCCGCCGGGCGAAGCCGCCAGGTCCAGGATCAGCGGCCGATCCGCGAAGACCGCGGGGTCGGCGATGGAAACCGGGACCATCGACGCGGTGTCCTGAATGTAATACGCTCCGGCTGAATGTTCCGCGGTGGCTCCGGGCGCGATCGGTGCGCGCGTTAGCCGGTATCCCTCGGCGCAAAACGCAACCGGGCTGGTCTCCCAGCCGTACCGTTCGGATAAGTCCGTAACGGATCCGAAAGCGCGCTTCGCCGGGTTGAGCCGGATCGCCGGAGGGAGCGGCCTGTTCAGCCGTTCGCGGACGGCTTCGCGTTCGGCTTCGGGAATCAGCGGTTCAAATCGTTCCATCATCCGGTCCGCCAACCGGCCGATCGCGTTACCGTTCGTAATCCGCTCGTTCGTTTTCTTTTTGCTCATGCGCTTGCGCCGTCGATCGCTTAACGTTTCAGGACGAAAACGATCTCGTTCGGATAGACCAGTTTCACCGTTTCCCAGCTCGAAGCGGCGAGAAGGGATTCGTATTCGGCGATAAAATCCCGCGAATCGCCGGCCTTCGCCCGCTTTTTCGTCGTTTTAAAGGAAACGACGGCGTTTGGGCTTCGGACCGCGTCAAATAAACGGCGGGCGGCGTCTTTTTCGACGCGGTCAAGCAATGGAAGCGTCTTTTGAACGAGCGTTAAATCGGCTTCGATATCGGGGATTCCGTTGAGGAGGTTCGATTGAATTGCGATACCGGAAATCCCTGCCAACCGGAAAAAATCGTTTATGAAATCGACTAAATCCAAGGATAGATCAACGGCGGTATAGTGAACCTGCGGCGAAACAGGCATGAAGGTTATCGCGACCGGATTTAATCCGCAGCCGAGATCCAGGATCGAACCGATCGGCGGCAGCAAGCCGAAGATTTCCTTGTAGTAACGGCGGATAAAGGGGATCCGTTCCTTGGACGCTTCATGGCGGCGGAGAAGATCGGCGGCAAACAGCTCGTGATCCGCCGCCGTCAGCCCGCGATCCGGCGAATCGTCGAGCTCGGCGATCATCTCGCGGTACGATCCCTCCATAGCGCGAAATCGGTTCGTTGCGTCCTGAATCGCCGTTTTAATTGAACTCAGGATTTCTTTTTCGTCTGAAGCGAGCGCGAGCGCCTGGCGGACGAGCTGTTCGATGAAAGATTCGTCCAATTCGCGAAAGTTTTTCATCGTTTTAATTCGTTCGATCCAATCAGTTATGTTGCAAGTTGTTTCCATTCTATCCTGCCGTTAAAAAAGTATGCGGCAGCGGAAAATAAATCCGCTTGCCGCCGCTTAATCGAAAAATCCCGCGCCGGACGGGCGTTCTTAGATCGTTAAAGCCGAACGTGAATTGAGACGCCGATCCGGCCGCGGTTAAAAAAATCGTACGGTCAGGATCAGCCGGTTCTGAGGGAGGTTTTGCGTCGGTTGTTTCCATGCGATGCCGAGTCGTTGTGCCTTATAGAGATTACGGGATTGTCAGCGTCATTCCGGGCGCGACCTGATCCGCGGAAGTCAGCCCATTTTGAATCGCGATCGCTTCGGGCGAAACGTCGCCGTAAAAGCAGGCGATACTGTACAGGGTTTCGCCCGCGACGACAGAATGCTGCGCCGGATGGGGAGCGGTCGCGCGTTCGCCGTAACGGTCGCTGACCCATTCGCTGTTCTGCGGCAGGATCAGGTTTTTCCCCGCGCCGATGAGAGCCTCGTTCTCAAACGAAATGCCGTTGATCGAGTACAGCTTAATCCAATCCAAATTATAACGCCGAGCGATACATTTCGGCGTTTCGCCCGGCTGGAGCGTATAAAATCCCGGATTCGAGGCGTTCTCCGGCGGCAGTCCGATCGCGGCGGTCGGCTCGATCGCGATCGGTCCGACGTCCGCTGCGGCGCCGGCGCTTATCATCGGCGCGCCCCCGTTCATCGAACCGTTCTGACCGACGCCGACGTTATAGCGGATCCAAACTTCTTTTGTCGCCTCGAACGCGACGAGCCGTTCCGTATTGGGCGTCGCCTTCGATAAGGATTGAATCGGATCGGGCGTCTTATTCAGTCCGCAGCCGCTCAGGGCCAGGACGACCAGGGCCGCGGCGTAAAGTCGGAAAATCGTTCGGTTCATCGTTCTCTCATCTCTATGCGATTACGGAAGCGCCGTCGCGGGAGACTTTCAAATTGAATTGGTCGCAGTCGATTCCCGCCGCCAGACAAGTATCCGCCATCGCGGCTAAAATTCCGTCGACCGGCTTCATGCTGAACGCGACGAGCGCCGGACCGGATCCCGAAACCGCGACGCCGGCGGCTCCGGCTCCGATCGCGGCGTCTAAGATTTCGCGCCCGCCGGGGATCAGCGGCAAACGGTATTCCTGATGAAGACGGTCCTGCATCGCGAAGCCAAGCGTATCCTCGTCCCCGCCGCAGAGCGCGGACAGCAGGAAGGCGATGCGCTGAATATTAAATACCGCGTCCTCCATTGCGACCGTTTTCGGTAAGGCGCGGCGCGCGTCTTCGGTAAAAATCGTTATATGCGGCTTGATTACCGCGACGTTCCAGTCGTCGACCGAATACGACGCGATCAGCGCTCCTTCTTCGCGGTCGCCCATCGCGCCGACGGTCAATCCGCCCAACAGCGCGGCGGCGATATTATCCGGATGGCCTTCGATCCGCGAACCGAGATCGACCAGTTCCGCCGCTTCTATCCCGAGATCGAGCGCTTCGTTCGCGGCGACCAATCCGCAGGCAATCGCCGCCGCGCTCGACCCAAGCCCCGACCCGAACGGTATCCGATTCCGGCAGCGCAGCCGAAGCGCGCGCGGCGGTTCGACGCCCGACTCTCGGCAGAGTTCCTTGAACGCCGTCAGGATCAGGTTCGTTTCCGGGCGCGAATCGAGTCCTGCGCCATAGCCTTCGGCGCTGATCGTCGTCCGTTCGCAGTCGAACGAAAAATCGACTTCGCTCCAGAGATTAAACGCCAATCCGAAGGCGTCAAAGCCGGGGCCGAGGTTGGCGGTCGTCGCGGGAGCGCCAACGGTAAAATCACGCAGCGCCATCGGTTAAAGACCTTTCATGATGAATTGGTAAATCTGATCAAAATTAACCGGCATCCGGATCGGCGCCGGCGAATTTTTGGTGATAATATCGGGGTCTTTCATGCCGTGCCCGGTGCAGATCAGGACGACGCGTTTCCCGGCCGGGTTAATCGTTCCGGCTTCGACTTGCGCCTTGAAACCGGCTAATCCGGCGGCGGAGGCGGGTTCGACCCAAATTCCGACGCTGGTCAGCATCTTTTGGGCGGCGAGGATCTCGTCGTCGCTGACGGCGATAATTTTTCCTCCGGACTCTTCCGCGGCGGCGAGCGCCTGCTCCCCGCGGGCGGGATTACCGATCCGGAGCGCGGTCGCGACCGTTTCCGGCTGATCGACGACATGGCCCAGAACGAGCGGCGCGGCGCCGGCGGCCTGAACGCCGAGAATTTCCGGGAGCCCGCTGCCGTTGACGTCGTTATACTGGCGGAAGCCCGCCCAATAGGACGTAATATTCCCGGCGTTCCCGACCGGAAGGCAGAGAAGGTCGGGCGCGCTCCCCAACGCGTCGCAAATCTCGAACGCGCCGGATTTCTGGCCTTCGATTCGGTACGGGTTCAGCGAATTGACGAGTTCGATATCGCTTTTCTGGCTGATTTCGACGACGAACGAGAGCGCGTCGTCGAACGAGCCGGGAATCTGGATAATCTCCGCGCCGTACGCTATCGCGCCGGCGAGTTTCCCGACCGCGACTTTACCGTCGGGGATCATGACGATCGCGCGCAGCCCGGCGCGGTTCGCGTAAGCGGCGGCCGACGCGGAGGTATTTCCGGTCGAGGCGCAGATGACCGTCTTTTTTCCGCGCGCCTTCGCCATCGTCAGCGCGGCGGTCATGCCGCGGTCCTTGAACGATCCGGTAGGGTTCATGCCGTCGAACTTGACGAAGAGTTCGAATCCGCCGCCGAGACGGGCGGCAAGTTCCGGAACCGGGATAAGCGGCGTATCGCCTTCCAGTAAGGTCACCGGTTCAATTTCGGTCGGAAGATCTAAGTAGTTTCGATAGCGATGAATAATTCCTCGGTAGGTCATGATTCAATACTCCAAGTTTTCACAAGTTTAAAAACGCAAATCGTCGGGATTCACGCATTTTAATTTAAGTCTATTCTACTCGAAAAATATTCGGATCGCGCTTTGATCCGCTGAAGCGGGATGACGCGCCGTCAGGCCGGCTCGTTCCGAGCGTTTTCATCCCGCGTATTCGGAATATCCGCGATGAATCCTGAAAAAAAGGGCCGCGTCCGCCGCTTGGACGGCCATGTTTGGGCTCGGTTCGGCGCAGGGCATGTTACCGCGCGGATTTTTAAAAGTCTTCTGCTATCTCGCCGTCGTGGCGCTCCAGACTTTCGATATTTCACTATCTTATTTCGTCGAAACCGCGCGTTTCCCGTATGATGTCATGGCGCGATCCTGACGGACATCCGTCAGCTCTTTGGCGGACTTGAATCGCCTGGAAACGGTGTGATGGATCCATTTCCGCGACGAACCTTATTGGGTAGTATTCCCGTAACGCTCCGCTAACCGTCAGCTCCGGGCCGAAGCGTTCTTTTTCGGCTTATTTCAAAACGGCTTGCCTTTGCGCCGTGATTTTCGGACTTTCCGCTTGGCTTCGGTCATCAGCCGGACGTTTTCTTTCAGCGGGAGCGAACGAAAAGGGTATGATTGAATCGGCGGCGGGAAAATCCGCCGCGATCAAGCGCGAAGGGAAAGGATAATCATGCTGACCGGGGAAAACGTAATTTGGATGAACGGCGCGTTCGTTCCCGCGAACGAGGCGACCGTTCCATTTTTGAATAACACGCTGCATTACGGGATCGGTTTTTTTGAAGGCATCCGCAGCTATCAAACGCATCGCGGCGCAG
>JASBYO010000111.1 GCA_029983925.1 Flexilinea sp. | reverse complement strand
GGACTGCATTCTCCCTATGCCGCTTCTCCAATATTATTTACGCTGTTCTTTTCAACAACGGAATAAACGCAAATTTCAACAGACTATCATTCGCCTTATTTATAGAAGGAAGCTTTTATCTATACGCTCTCATAAAAATTCAACATATAATTTAATAGGTTGTAAATTCTGCTCTGCTTTCCTTTTCTTACTTTGCATTCGGACTCTGCACGAATCCAATTTCTTTTGCCCGCTCCTTGCTCATTACGTGAAAATTGCACTCGTCGTCGCCCGCGCCCAGAGTCTTCGTTCGATCAAGCACGGCTCCTTGCAATTCAAAAGCATAGTAATCCATCTTGCAAAGAAGATGCGTTACTTCCTCACATCCTTCTCGTTTTGCCAACTTGCAAACAGCGCATTCCTTATGCGTAATATAGTATTCATCCTTTCCCTCAACCTTTTCGAAATAATAGTACCAGTTCTCTGGATATTCCTTGATATGATCGCGCGTCCACTGAGACTGTATCATGCGGCTTCGAATTTCCTTTTCGCTAAAGGCGCTCTTTCCCTCTTTCGCCATTCGCATTGCCCTGCAATAGGATACTTCCCTTATCAAACCCTCTATCAACGCGTCTGACATAAATTCTTTCCCTATTTTGTACATTGCAAGGAAAAACATGCCGCATAAAGAGCCGTCACGAAGGCATTTTTTCGCAAACTTCCTACTTCCGGCGCGCGCTTCACCATCTCACGATACTCTGAAAACACCTTTCGGCGAAATTCCTTGATGTCTAAATCCGGCGCCTGCTTCTCTATGTAATGAAATGCCGTCTTTGAAAAGGCAACTTTGATAAAAATCGCCGTAATTCCGTATTTCATCGCACTTTTTCCTTTATTAAACTCATTATTCCATTTTAATACGCTAATGTTGTCCGCGCAATTGACCGACTGATTTTTTCCGGTTCATTCTTCTCAATTATAAAAAGGCTCAAGATGCAAAAATATCAGCATATCGGAATTTCACAGGTCTTGGATTGCAGGATTCATAAAAATAGCTCTATCTGCATTTCATGACGTCTCCCATGCTACCGTGCCGCAGTTCCATCTTCTCCCATAATGATATCGACGGCCTTTCTCAAGGGCAACGCCGAACGACGATCCCGCGATCAGGTTGTCCGAAACATGGCCGTCTTAAAAAATATCGCCCTTCCAAAATCACCCCCGATTAAAAATAGATACGAATAACGATCGAAATCAGATCATCGATTCCCCAAAAAACATCCTTTCCCCGCTTCGCCGCGGCTTAAAGGCGGACGGTTCTCATCGAAAGAGAACCGTCCCTGAAAGAAAGGAAATGAAAATAAAAATGAAAATGAACGACGATTCAGCGGCAAAACAGCCGTCTCAGCGCCGTCCTATTCTTTCTCATAAGGAATCCCGGCGGAAGCCGGCCCCGTCACGCCTTTACCGACAACGCCGCCTAAAACGACCATCGTAATCACATACGGCAGCATGTTGATAAACTGCCCCGGAATCGGCGATCCTAAAATCGACACCGCCGAAGCCAGCGCGTCCGCGAAACCGAAAAGAACGCCGGCGAGGAAGGACGGAATCGGGTTCCAACCGCCGAAAATCATCGCGGCCAACGAGATAAACCCTTTCCCGGCGGTCATTCCCTCATCAAAGCGTCCGACCGACCCCAACGAAAAATACGCTCCCCCGATCCCGGCGATCAACCCGGACAACAACACCGCCACATAACGCGTTTTAAAAACGTCGACGCCGAGCGTATCCGCGGCTTTCGGATGTTCGCCGACAGCCCGCAGACGCAGCCCCCAACGCGTCCGGAACAGCAGGAAATTAAAGATCAGAACCAAAATAATCATTCCGAACACAAATAAGCTGTTATTGAAGAAGACCGGACCGAAGAAAGGAATATCGGCCAAAACCGGAATCGAAACCGTCGGGAAACGCGGCGTTTTATTCAGCGCCTGGATATTCTGAAGATACATTGACGAGATATACGACGTCAGCCCGAGGGAAAAAATATTGATAACCGTACCGGAAATGACCTGATTCACTTTATAACGGATTGAAAGCCAGCTATGAACGAGCGACAGCAGACAGCTCGCCGCCATCGCCGCCAACAAACCTGCCCAAATATTCTTCGTCACCGAACCGACGATCGATCCGACCATCGCCGCTACGAGCATGAAGCCCTCGACGGCGATATTCGTGATTCCCGAACGTTCGCAGAGAATCCCAGATAACGCGCCGAGAGAAATCGGCACGGACATCGTCAGCGCGGAATTAAACAAGCTGGCAAAATTGATCCGCTTATCGAACGAGACGAATACCAGGAAAGAAAAAACAAGACCCGCGCCACCGATAAGAAGAAATAAACCCGAACGTCCCCGCGATCCGACCGCGAAGAGCGCCACGCCTAAAACCGCCAGAAAGACCGAAACAACCGTCAGGACAACCCGGGAAGGCAAAACGACATCCCCCATAGCGCCGCGGACAACGCCGCCGCGCGACATGATAAACGTCGAACTCGTTTCCGGCGCCGCCGCAGCCGCAAAAGCCAGATAAACCAGAAGCGCGAAAAAGATTAAAACGCCCCCGATAACGCGGTCGCGAACCTTTAACGTCCGCGCATGAATCGAACTTTCAACCGTAACGGAACGCATATTCATCAGTTACCTCCCAATCCGGATAAGCTAACTACCTTCGAATCGCCTTTCGATTCGTCGCGCAGCCGGAAAACGGTTCGGATAATCGCCGGCGCCGCGATAAAGACCAGGATAAACGCTTGAATAATCGATACGATATCGAGCGGAATTCCGGTCCGGCTCATCATCGCGCGGGATCCGGTTTTCAGGAATCCGAACAGCAGCGCCGCTAAAACACAACCTAAGGGATTGTTATTCGCCAGGAGCGCCAGGGAAATCGCGTCGAAACCGTAGCCGGACGAAACGCCCAAACCCATCGAATACGTCACGCCCAGAACCTGAACCGAGCCGCAGAGACCCGCCAAAGCGCCGGATAACGTCATACCCAAAACCATCCAGACGTTAACGTTCAGCCCGGCATATTTCGCGGCGTGTTTGTTCGCGCCGGCAATTTGGAGATTAAACCCCCATTTCGTTTTAAACAATATGAACCAAGCCAATATCGCGACGGCAATCGCAACGAAAAAGCCCCAGTGGAGCGTCAGCGGGCGCGGGAAAACGAGCGGTATCCGCGCGGAATCGAGAATGTTGTTCGACGTCGGCATGCCGCCGCTTCCGGCTTTCGTCATCGGCCCGGTCAGCAAAAATTCGACCAGCCGCAGCGCGATGTAATTCATCATAATCGTATTAATAACTTCATGCGAACCGGCGTTCGCTTTAAGCCAGCCGGGAACAAAGCCCCAGAAAGCGCCGCCCAGGACGCCGAGAAGAATCGCAGCCAGAACATGCAGCGCGGGGGGAATACCCAGATCGGTCGTACCGACAAGCGTCGCTAAAACAGCGCCGATATAAATTTGCCCCTCGCCGCCGATATTGAAGACGCCGGCGCGGAACCCGAGAGCCAACGCTAAACCGGTAAAAATATACGGCGTCGTCTCGACGAAACTCTGGAAAAGCGGTTTAAACGCGCGTTCAATCTTTTCGCCCGTTCTAAGCGCTTCGGCGATCCGCGCCGGACTTCCAAACGCTCCTTCAAAAAGCGCTCCGTACGCGCTCGCAATCGTCGAGAACGCCTCGCGAACGCCCGCGCCAAACCCTGTCCCGAACGCGCTGTAAACGTTCGCCGAAGTTACGACGATAAAAACCGCGCCCAACAGCAGGCCGCTCAAAATCGCCAAAACCGGAATTTGAACCGCGGACCAGATCCGCCGCGGCCAGCCTTCTTTTTTATCCGTCTTTCGTCCCGATTCGTTCAGGAATACGTTCCCGGGCGCCGGCTTTCCGTTTTCATTCGGTTTTAACTCTTTAGGATCGTTCATGACAAGACCTCTCGTTTCTCCGATTTCTCCGCGGGATCTTTGACGCCCGCCATATACAGCCCGATTCGTTCCTTCGTCGTTTGACCGCGATCAACCAAACACATCGCTTTCCCTTTATACATCACCAGGATCCGATCCGCCAACGACATAATTTCATCCAACTCGGACGAAATCAGCAGCACAGCGCAGCCGGCGTCGCGCTGGCGAACGAGTTGCCCATGAATATACTCGATCGAACCGATATCCAGACCGCGCGTCGGCTGGGAAGCGACGATCAGCTTATTTTCACGCGATAACTCGCGCGCGACGATAACTTTCTGCTGGTTCCCGCCGGATAAATTCCCAACCGAGTTCATCGGATTCGGCGGGCGGACGTCGAAACGTTCGATCAGCTCCAACGCATTTTCGTAAATTTCTCCCCGATCGAAAACGCCGTTAACCGAGTAGGGCGGTTTATAGTATGTACAAAGCATCATATTGTCTTCGACCGAAAAACTCAGAATTAAACCGTCTCGCTGGCGGTCTTCCGGAATATGCGCCCCGCCGGCTTCGACGAAACGGCGCGGCCTTAATTTCGAATAGGTACGGCCGAGGAATTCGATCGTCCCGGTATCTGGATCGCGCATTCCCGTCACAGCTTCTTCAAGCTCCGTCTGGCCATTCCCCTGAACCCCGGCGATTCCGAGAATTTCGCCGGCGCGGATCTCGAACGATAGACCGTGAACCGTTACCGTCCGCGTATTGTCGCTGACGTAGAGATCGCTGACTTTCAAAACCGGCTCGCCCGGCGCGCAGGGCGCTTTATCGCTTTCGATATTGACCGAACGCCCGACCATCATCGCCGCCAGAGACGCCTGATCCGATTCGCTCGGGAGCGCCTCGCCGACGACTTTTCCGCGCCGGATAACCATAATCCGATCCGAATATTCGAGAACTTCGCGAAGTTTATGCGTAATAAAAATGATCGATTTCCCCTGATCGGTCAGCGATTTCATGACCCGGAAAAGATCGTCCGCCTCCTGCGGCGTCAGAACGGCGGTCGGTTCGTCAAAAATCAGGATGTTCGCGTTCCGATACAAGAGCTTAACGATCTCGACCCGCTGCTGTAATCCCACCGGCAAATCACGGACCAACGCTTTCGGATCCAGACTCAGACCATACGTATCGGCGAGTTCGCTGATCCGCGCCGCGGCCGATTCCTGATCCAATATGCCGGCCATTCGGACGGATTCTTCGCCCAACATGACGTTTTCGGTCACAGAAAAAACGGGGATCAGCATAAAATGCTGATGGACCATCCCGATGCCGGCATGAATCGCATCCATCGGGCCATGGATCTCAATCGGCTGACCATTAATGAAAAAATTCCCTTCATCCGGTTGATACAGGCCGTAAAGAATATTCATCAATGTGGACTTCCCGGCGCCGTTTTCGCCTAATAACGCCAGAATTTCCCCTTTGTTCAGACGCAAATCGATATGATCATTCGCCAAAACGCCGGGGAATCGTTTCGTAATCCCTTTTAATTCCAATACCGGTGGCATATTCAACTCCTCATCTGAGAAATATCATCTAAAACGAGATGATGAAAAACTTCATATACTGATTATATATTGATTTCCTCAAAATCGTATAAAATTCGTAGGCGGCGCCCGTCTTCGAATCGTTCTTAAAAAAGAGCGGAAGACCGGATGGTCCCCGCTCTCTTCTGTGTTACTTGTCTCGTTTTACGTACGTTTCCGAGTCTTATTGAACGTAGGTTTCGTTCAATTCGATCTCACCGGCGATAATTTTTGCCTGAAGATCAGCTAATTCGGCTTTTAATTCCTCGGAAATCATCTCGTCGAGTTCATGGAACGGAGCGATCGCAACGCCGCCGTTCTCAAGATTTCCGACGTATTTTCCGCCGGCGAACTTCTCGCCGACAACGGTTTCGATAACGCCGAACGTCGTCGAGTCCATCTTCTTAACGACCGACGTCAAAACGATATCGGCATTATCCGGGTACGTCAGCGCCCAATCTGAATCGACGCCGATAACGAGACCCGAACCGCGATCCTCGATCGCCGCGATCGTACCGCCGCCGACCGGTCCGGCGACAGGCATGATAATATCCGCGCCCTGATCCATCATGGCCAACGTGACCTGTTTGCCTTTGTCAAGATCCTCAAACGAATCGACGCAGGTGCCGTCCATTTTTTCCATGTCCCAGCCGAGAACCTTAACGTCGGTCCCTTTGGCTTCGTTGTAATACGCGACGCCACGGGCAAATCCGTCCATGAAAATCGTAACCGTCGGGATACACATCCCGCCGTACGTACCGACGGTTCCCGTCTTGGTCGTAGCGGCGGCGGCGTAACCGGCCAGGAACGCCGCTTCGTCAGTCTGGAAAACCTGATCGACGACGTTGTCCATTCCGACAGTCGAGTCGATAATCGAGAATTTGACGTCCGGGTTGTCGGCCGCTGCGGTCGCTGTCGCTTCCTGGAGCATGAAGCCGACCGTGACGATCAAATCGCAGCCGTCGTCGATCAGCTGATCGATGTTAACCATATAATCGGCGTCCGACTTCGATTCGAGAACGATTCCTTTAATCCCCAATTCGGCTTCGGCGAGTTTAATCCCGTTCCAAGCCGTTTCATTGAAAGATTTATCGTCGACGCCGCCAAGATCGGTAACCTGGCAAATTTTGATTTCGTCCTGCGCGGCGACCGGCGCGGCGCTCAGAACGGCGACGCCAAGAACGAGCGCCGCAATAAGCAAACAATTCATCAACTTTTTCATACGCTTACTTCTCCTTTAACATTGAATTAAAACAACGGTTCATTCCGTTTATTGGTTATATTATAACTGGATTCTTATATACCGCGGCGCTAAAGCGGAACGAATTTCAGAGACTCCTGAATTTTGAAAGAGATTGATCCGCCTCCGACCGAAAGACGAAAAATCCGAAGGATCCGTATTTTGAAACGGTATAATAAAGTGCGAATCGCCGCGGTTCCCAACCGCGCGAAACTTGAAAGAAAATGAAGGTGGAATTTTGTACTTAAAAGGCTCGCGATACAGTTACAACAACCGCAGAAAAAGCTCCAACCCGCTTCGGATCGCCCTCTTAGCGATCATCGCCGCGGCGGGAATCTATTTCAGCGTCGTTATCGTTCCCGATACGCAGCCGCTCTTTATCCCGACCGCGACGCCGAC
>JASBYO010000110.1 GCA_029983925.1 Flexilinea sp. | reverse complement strand
CGGATACCTGCCGCAGCCAAACGGATGCGGTTTTGATCGAGCGCCCGTTCCCAATCGAGACGAAGCGGGCGGCGTTTTCGAGTCCGTTTTCCGCGCTTTTTAAAAAGACCGAACCCGAAAGATATTCGGATCTCAAAGAATACGTCTATAAACTTGACGTGACCAATTCTGACGAACGTTTCCCGATTTACGTTGTGTTGTCGACGATCGGCGGGCTGACGGCGAAATACGGAAAAAATAATAAGGAGTTTATCGGCCGCGAGATGCAATCGGTCGCTGATGCGGTCGACAACCGCGAAGGTTGGAACTCGATGGTCTTTTATCCGGACGAATTTTCGACGAATGCGCGGGCGTACATGGATCCGATCCTGATTAAACAGGAGCTGGTTAAACTTGACCAGATCCTTTCTGAGAAAGGGTCGATGATCGGCGCGGTATTAATCGTCGGCGGACCGGAAGTCGTTCCTTTCTTTACCCTGAAAAATCCGGCGATGGACGACGACCCGTCGATCCCGAGCGACGCGCCGTACGCGACGTATGATGAAAAGCGTATCTTTGATCAGCAATGGCAGTTGGGGCGGGTCCCCGGCGACAATACCTCCGATCCCGGGCTGCTTTTAAGTCAGCTGCGCCAGATCCAAAATTATCATATCGAAGCGGCGGAACGCGAAATCGAAAACCGGCGCCGGAACCGGAAAGCGGCGAAAAGAAGTTTTTGCGGCTTCAGCAAGGCAATCAAGGAATCCAAATCTTTCGGATTGTCCGCGCAGGCTTGGGAAAGACCGTCGGTCGCCGTATTTCGAAACGTGTCGGCGACGGTCAACCTGCTGACGTCTCCGGGCGTTA
The DNA here is from genome assembly GCA_029983925.1 of Flexilinea sp. GTDB lineage: Bacteria > Chloroflexota > Anaerolineae > Anaerolineales > Anaerolineaceae > Flexilinea. The sequence goes on along the minus strand of JASBYO010000110.1, from coordinate 6,431 downwards.
CCGCGGCGAATTTCCCTACTTCTCAACTCGAAGCCGTCCAATACGCTTATTTTAATTTGCATGGAATTAAGGGCAATCCGAACTGGTACGGGCAAAAGGATCCGCGCGATCAATCGACGATGACGCTGCTGCCGCTGACGCTGCAGATGAATAATCTCGATCGGCTGCGAAAAGCGCCTGAAGTGATCTTTGCGGAAAACTGTTACGGAGCGGAGATAGACCGGCGCAATGAATCCAACGCGATCTCGCTGCACCTGATCGGTAAGGGAACGCGCGTTTTTATCGGTTCAACCGTCATCGCTTACGGCGCAGTGACGCTGCCGCTGCCTGCCGCCGATTTATTGTCGCATCTGTATTGGAATCATCTGCGCGCCGGCATCTCTACCGGCGAGGCGTTTCGCCGCGCGAAGAAAAATTTTGCGTCTGAAACGGAGCGTACTTCCGGCGGACTGGACGGCGAAATACAGAAGACGATTCTCTCGTTCGTTTTCTACGGCGATCCGTTGTTCGCGGTTGATCCGCAAGCGAGTATTACCGATCGGATGCAGCGCGCTAAGACGGCGAAGAATTATGAACTGGTCCGCGAACGTCTCGACAGTAAAGTTGCGATCGATCATGTTATGGCGAAACAGATTTATGAGAAAATCAAGGAAACCTGTAATCTTGAATCGTTCGAGACGGATTATTCGAGCTGCACGATTCAGAAGCAGTTCCGCAGCGGAAAATCGTCCGCTTCGAACGGCGGTTCGGCGCTTGAAACCAACTACGTCCTGATTTATACGAAAGAAATTCGCCAGAATGACCTGACGGCGCGTTCGCTGACGCGCGTTACCGTTTCTCCGAACGGCGAAATTTTGAAAGTTTCGTTTTCGCGCTGATCTCTTCGTAAAAAAATTGATATACCGGCGAATTCATGGTATAAAATAAGTACCCTGAGGTGTCCGTGTAACCGCGTTATCGTTTTGGGCCAACACTTTTTGAAGGGGTTCCTTAATATCCGGAATAATGCGATAGGCTTCGGCCAAGGTTGCGTTTCGGAACAGGTTAACCCACCTGCTTATGCAGGTTCAAAACCGAGCGGCGAGCGGCACTGCGGGGTATTTTTTAGTATTCTGTTCCGTTTATCCTGTTTTCTTATGACATCCGTCATTATTCTTTCGGCCTGATTTGTTTGTATAAGAATGGATTCCTCTTGTATAATTAAGGCACGATACTCTTCAGAAAGTGAGGATTTTTTATGGCAAGTGTAACTTATAATCACGTATGGAAACGATATGGTGATGTCGAAGTCCTTAAGGACGTTCAACTGGAAATCAACGACAAGGAATTTCTGGTTCTGGTTGGGCCTTCCGGCTGCGGTAAGTCAACGGCGTTGCGGTGCTTAGCCGGCTTGGAAGAAATTACCGAAGGTGAAATTCTGATCGGCGACCGCGTCGTCAACGACGTTTCGCCAAAGGATCGCGATATCGCGATGGTCTTCCAGTCCTACGCGCTGTATCCGCACATGACCGTCTTTGACAATATGGCGTTCGGCTTGAAACTTCGAAAGATGCCGAAGGCTGATATCGAAAAACGCGTCAACGAAGCGGCCGCTTCGTTAGGGCTTGAACGATTATTGCATCGTAAACCGCGTGAGTTGTCGGGTGGCCAGCGCCAACGTGTAGCTTTAGGACGCGCGATCGTTCGGAATCCTCAGGTCTTCCTCTTGGATGAACCGCTTTCGAACCTTGACGCGAAACTCCGCGTCCAGACGCGCTCCGAAATCAGCAAGCTGCACCAACGGCTCCAGACCACATTCATCTACGTTACTCATGACCAGGTTGAAGCCATGACGATGGCAGATCGTATCGCCGTCATGTATAAAGGTATCGTGCAGCAGCTGGACACGCCGCAGAACCTTTATAACAGTCCGAAGAACTTATTCGTCGCCGGTTTCATCGGTTCCCCGTCAATGAACTTCTTCAACGCAAAAATCCGCACGGACGGCGATAACGTATTCGTCGATCATCCGGCTTTCTCAGTCCAGATTCCGGACTCGCGCAAGGAAGTTTATCGTTCTATGAACGGAAAAGACGTCGTCTTCGGTATTCGCCCGGAGAATATTCATAATCCTGAATTCGCTCCTCCGGGAATCGTCAAAGCCGCGATCCAGGCGAAAGTTGACGTGACCGAGTTAATGGGTAATGAAATCTTTGTTTACTGTATCGCCGGAAATACGCAGTTCGTCGCCCGCGTCGATCCGCGCAGCAATTATACCGTCGGGCAGACGATCGATTTGGTATTCGACATGACGAATTTCCATATCTTCGATCTTTCCACCGACGCCGAAAATCCGGAAGCGGTTCGCTAAGATTTTCAAACGTAGAATTTAGACGCCGGGGACCTGATCCCCGGCTTTTTTTTGCGCTCGAACCGTATTTCAGGGCTTTTAGGAAAACAGGAAAATAACCTTATAATTAAATCGCAGGGAATTCATCGGCTAAAAGGATAAGGGAGATCCGAATCGGCTATGGATAAAAAGGTATTTATTATCGGGGGGCACTACGGAAGCGGAAAGACGGAAGTCAGTCTCAATTTGGCCCTCGAAAACCGCGCCGAGCGAACCAAAGTCGCGCTTATCGATCTCGATATCGCCAATCCTTACTTCCGCAGCCGTGAAAAAACAGAAGAATTTTCTAAATACGGGATCGATATTTTCGGGAATTTCTTTCGGGACGAGGTTACGCTGGAAATTCCGGCGTTAGCGGCGAACGTTCGCGCGCCGCTCGAGGATCCGGAAACGGTATCGATCGTCGATTTAGGCGGCGACGGCAGCGGGGCGAAAGTCCTCGTCCAATTTATGCGCGCGATCGAAAACAGGGATTTCGAGTTTTACTGCGTAATTAACCGCAACCGTCCGGAAACGGATTCGCCTGAAAAGGCGATTTCGATGATTTCCGAGATTGAAGCCGCGACCGGGCTGAAAATCAGCGGTCTCGTCAATAATTCTCATTTTCTTACGGAAACGACCGCCGACGATATCGTCGCCGGGGCCGTTTTTTGCCGTGAGATTGAAAAGCGGAACGGAATACCGCTGCGGATAAATTGCTGCCCGGAACGATTGACGGACGATTTTTCGGCGAAATTATCCGGCGCGGATCGTTCGGTCCCGATCCTGCCGATCCGGATGATTATGCGCGATGCGTGGTTAGATCAAATTTTAACTTTGTAAAGGGAGATAGAATGGCGAGAAAGTTCATGGTTAAATTTGATACGGTGCGATGTAAAAGCTGCGAGCTGTGCGTTTCGGTTTGTCCGAAAAAGATACTGGCCCTTATGGAGGACGAGATGAACGCGAAAGGGTTTCATCCTGCGGGAATCCTCGATCAGGACGCCTGTATCGGCTGTGCGAATTGCGCGACGATTTGCCCCGATTCAGTCATCAGCGTTTACGCGCTTGAAAGCGGTTCGGAAGGACGGATATCATGACGCGGAAAGTTTTGATGAAAGGGAACGAAGCGTTCGGCGAGGCTGCGATCCGTGCCGGCTGCCGTTTTTACGTCGGGTATCCGATTACGCCTCAGAATGAATTGGTTGAATATATGTCGCGCGAGCTGCCTGAACACGGCGGAACGTTTATCCAATCTGAAAGCGAATTGGCGACGATTAATATTGCCTACGGGATCGGCGTTGCCGGCGGGGACTGCCTTATTTCGTCTTCGTCGCCCGGGATCGCGCTGATGCAGGAGGGGTTCAGCTTCGCCTGCATGGCGGAAGTCCCGATCGTTATTTTGAACGTTTCGCGCTCAGGTCCCGGAATCGGCGGTATTCAACCGGGACAATCGGACTATTTTCAGATGACGCGCGGCGGCGGGAACGGCGATTACCGTATCCCCGTGTTTACGCCGGCGACGATGCAGGAAGCCGTCAATACGATTTACGGCAGCTTCGAAATCGCGAACCGTTACCGTAATCCGGTTTCGATCATGGTTGACGGTATGATGGGTCAAATGATGGAGCCGGTCGTTCTTCCGGAAGCGAAGGCGCCGTTGGCGGAAGAGCGGATCGCGGCTGAAAAACCGTGGGCGCTCGTCGGTCGGGGAACCAAACCGACGCGGAACGTTATCAAAGCGTATGCGCCCAATACGACGATTTTAGAAACTCAGGTCCTGCGGCTGTTTAAGAAGTATGAATCGATGGAAGCGGAACTTCCGGAAGCTGTTCTGACGGATGTTGAGGATGCCGAAATGGTTTTTGTCGCTTACGGATCGGCGGCGCGGATCGTCGCCGAAGTCATGACGATTCTCAAGGAAAGAGGGATCCGAACCGGCTTGATCCGTCCGAAGACGGTTTGGCCGTTCCCGAATGGCGCTTTTGACCGGCTTGGCGAGCGGACGAAAATCGTCGTCTCGGTCGAGCTGAGCATGGGACAGATGATCGACGATATTGAAAGAGCCGTCCGCGGCCGCTATCCGGTACGGCTGATAAACCGCGCCGGCGGAATTATCCCGACGTCCGAAGAAATTTCAAGGATCGCGGAAGAGATGATCGGAGCGTATCGATGAAACCCATCTACGAAAAAACGATTGGAATGACCGAGGCCGAATTGAGCTATTGCCCGGGCTGCGGCCATGGTATCGCGCATAAGTTGATTATGGATGTGTTGGATAAGAAAGGATTGCTGGGCGACACGATCGGCGTCTCTCCGATCGGCTGCAGCGTAATCGCTCATCAATATATGAACGTCGAAATGTGCGAGGCGGCTCATGGCCGCGCGCCGGCCGTCGCAACGGGAATCAAACGCGTTCATCCGGATAAGTTTGTATATACGTATCAAGGCGACGGCGATTTGGCGTCGATCGGAACGACGGAAATCGTTCATGCCGCCGTGCGGGCTGAGAATATTTGCGTCTTCTTTATTAATAACGCGATCTATGGGATGACCGGCGGCCAGATGGCGCCGACGACGCTGATTGGACAGCGTGCTACGACCGCCGTGCTGGGCCGCGACGCGGTCCGGAACGGACGGCCGATTCATGTTTCAGAGATGTTGGCTACGATTGAAGGCGCGGCGTATGTGGAACGTGTTTCGATCGATTCCCCTGCCGCGATTCGAAAAACGCGGAAGGCGATCGAACGCGTCGTTGAGGTTCAGCAGCGTAAATTAGGCCTGGCGTTCCTGGAAATTTTATCGACCTGTCCGACGAACTGGGGCGTTACGGCGCCGGAGGCGATGAGCTGGCTGCGTGAAAATATGATCCCGTATTATCCGCTCGGCGTGTTGAAAAGACCGGAGGGTATTTGATGATTACGACATGGAAAACGATTGTCGCCGGTTTCGGCGGTCAAGGCGTCCTGACGATCGGACGCATGTTGGCGTATGCCGGTATGATTGAGGATAAGGAAGTCACTTTTATTCCTTCCTACGGCGCCGAAATGCGTGGCGGAACCGCTAATTGTACGACGATCGTCTCGGATCATCCGATCAGCAGCCCGGTTATTAACAGCGCGAATCTTGTTGTGGCGATGAATCTGCAATCGCTCGTGAAATTTGAAGCGATGATTGATACGGGAATGTACCTTTTCTATAATTCATCGGTTATCAAAACGGAACCGACGCGGAACGATCTGCAAATTTTTCCGATTCCGGCGAACGAGCAGGCGTCGGAATTGGGCGCGCCGCGTTCAGCGAATATCGTCATGTTGGGCGCTGTCATTCGCCGGACGAATATGTTACAATTGGACTCTGTTGAATCAGCTTTGTCCAAAGAATTTTATGGTTCAAAAGCTTCCTTGCTATCGAAAAATATCGAAGCGTTATACGCGTTCGAGCAATAAACGAGAGGGAATCAATTATGCGGAAATATCAATTTGAGATCGTCAAAAATCCGAACCCCAAACAAAAGCCGGATCTTACGGACGGAGCCAAGCTCGGTTTCGGAAAAATTTTTACCGATCATATGTTTGTCACGGATTACGCTGTTGGGAAAGGCTGGCATGACGGGCGCGTCGTTCCTTACGCGCCGTTCCCGATCGATCCGGCCGCGGCGGTTTTACATTACGCGATCGAGATGTTTGAAGGCATGAAAGCGTATAAGACGGCAGACGGACGCGTTCTCCTTTTCCGGCCGGATATGAATATTAAGCGGACGAACGCGACGAATGAGCGCGTCTGTATCCCAAAGCTTGATCCGGAGCTGATGTTGGAAGCAATTAAAGCGGTCGTCGATATGGATCGCGATTGGATCCCGACCGGTAAGAATACGGCGCTGTATATCCGTCCGTTTATTTTTGCCGACGAACCGTATCTCGGCGTCCGGCCGTCAAGTTCTTATAAATTCATGATTATTCTCAGTCCGGTCGGATCGTATTACAAATCTGAGGACGGAAATTTGCCGGAAACGAAGATTTTCGTTGAGCACGAATACTCGCGCGCTATGCCCGGCGGGCCC
>JASBYO010000109.1 GCA_029983925.1 Flexilinea sp. | reverse complement strand
TCCGCAGCCGCGCCTCGACCAACGGCTTATAGTCCAGCTCTTTAATCGCCTGCTCAACCTGACGCCGCGTTTCGGAATTGACCATTTCCGGTTTATTCAGGACGCGCGAGATCGTCGTCGTGCTGACGCCGGCGAGACGCGAAACGTCGTAAATCGTTGGCGCTTTTCCCATCTGTCGCCGCGGGCTCTCCTCTCTCATCTTTGCCGTAAAAAACCGATTAAGTTGTCCGACATATTATCCACGAACGAATATCATAATTGTTACAAGTTTCAATGAAACTGTTTTCATAATTAACTTTACTACCCAAACGCCGAGGCGTCAATCCGAAATTACGCTTAGAATTCGTAAATCATGACGATCGTCACGTAACATCAGGCCATTCGTAATACGCGTTTTCAGGGAAGAACCCGGTTCGGACGCTTCGTAAATCCGCTCCGACAACCGGGACGCGGTAAACGATTTTTCCGCAACCCGACGGCGGGCCCGCTTTCTTAGCTATAATACTTCCGATACGGACCGGTCGGCGCACCGGCTCTTCGTATCCGCCGAAAAAAAAGAAGCGAACGCGCGGAACCCCGCGTGACCGCTTGGAAACATTAAGGGAAAGTTCTAATTGAAACCGTACGAAATCGATAAGCATCTAGATCGCTTCTTATTAAAGATAGAAAAGCCGGGCCGTTACGTCGGCGGCGAATTTAACGCCGTCCAAAAAAAAGCCGAGACCGTCCGGACGCGCGTCGCGCTCGCATTTCCGGATATTTACGATCTCGGCGTCCCGAATTTAGGCCTGGCGATTTTTTACGACCAACTGAACCGCGATCCGGAAATTTGGGCGGAACGCGTCTACGCGCCCTGGATCGACATGGAAACCGAGATGCGCGAACGCGGACTGCCGCTTTACACGTTGGAAAGCAAAACGCCGCTTGACAAGATGGATATCGTCGGTTTCACGCTGCCTTACGAATCGCTGTGTACGAACTTGCTGAATATGCTTGATTTGGGCCGGATTCCGCTTTTCAGCGCGAATCGGAATGAATCGGATCCGCTCGTAATCGCCGGCGGCCACGCCACCTTCAATCCGGAACCGATGGCGCCTTTTATCGACGCGTTCGTTATCGGCGAAGGCGAAGAAGCCTTCGCCGCCGTCATTCGAACCTATCAGGACTGGAAAGACGCGAACAGAGAACGAAGCGAACTTCTCCGACGGCTATCCGAAATCCCCGGGGTATACGCGCCTTCGTTATACAAACCGGTCTACCATTCGGACGGAACGTTGGCCGAAATGACGCCTGAATTTCCCGAACTTCCGAAACGAATCCGGAAACGGATCGTTCCGATCCTCCCCCCGCCGCCGGAACATTTCGTCGTCCCTTCGATCGACGTGATCCAGAACCGCGTCGCGGTCGAAATCATGCGCGGCTGTTCGCGCGGATGCCGCTTCTGCCATGCGGGATTCGTCACGCGCCCGGTCCGTGAACGCAGCGTCGAAGAGATCATGACCGCGATCGACCGCGCGCTGAACGAGACCGGGTACGAGGAAATCGCGTTGCTGTCCCTTTCATCCTCAGATTACACGCGTATCCAGGAGCTCGTCGACCGGCTGCGCGAAACTTACGTCGAACGTAAGCTGAATATCTCGCTGCCGTCGCTGCGGATCGAGTCGCTGTCGGTCGATATTTTCGAACGGCTGCGCGGCGGCCGCGCCGGCGGATTTACGCTCGCGCCGGAAGCGGCTTCCGATAACGTACGCGCGTCGATCAATAAGCCGATCAGTCAGGAACAGCTCCTCGAAACGGTCGAGGTCATTTTCTCGCGCGGTTATCAGACGATCAAGCTGTACTTCATGATCGGGCTTCCCGGAGAAACGATCGAAGACGTCAGGATGATCGCCGAGACCTGCCTGAAAGTTATCAAGATCGGACGCCGGATTCATGGGAAACGTTCGCAGCTCAACGTCGGCGTCTCGACCTTCGTCCCCAAACCGCACACCCCGTTCGAATGGTGCGCGACCGAAAACGCTGAAGATATCCGCGCGAAACAAGCCGTATTGCGCGAGATGCTGCGCACGCCGGGCGTCAAAGTCAGCTGGTCCGATCCGAACGCGACATTTTTCGAATCCTGGATGTCCCGCGGCGACCGGCGCATGGCGAACGTCATTTACCGAGCCTGGCGGAACGGCGCGAAATTCGACGCATGGCAGGATCATTTCAAATTAGACGTTTGGCTCGAAGCGTTCGCCGAGAACGGACTGACGCCCGAATTTTACGCCGCGCGCGAACGCGGGAGCGACGAAATTTTCCCCTGGGACCATATCGATACCGGCGTCACGAAACGGACGCTGCGGCGCGAATATGAACGCAGCCGGCGCTTCGAACTGCGCGCCGACTGCCGCGAGGGCTGTTACGGATGCGGCGTTAACCGTGCGTTCCGCCCGATTCAGCCAAGCGCGGACAGCCCGCGGCGCTGGTTCTGTCCCGTGATTGAAACCGAACCTGCGCCGATCAGCGAGGCGCGATGATCCGTCATCGAATAACATTCTCAAAATTCGGCCCGCTGCGCTACATTTCGCATTTAGAACTGCAGCGCGTTTGGGCGCGCGTCCTGCTGCGCGCGGGGATCCCATTAACCTATACGCAGGGATTTCATCCAGCGATCAAAATGGGCGTCGCATGGCCGCTGCCGCTGGGTTGGACCGGGAAAGCCGAACTGATCGACTTTTGGTTCGAATATCCGAACGCCAACGGCGAGACGCCGGCGGCCGAAGAACTCAGCGCCCGAATCAACCGCTGCGCGCCCGGCGGTTTATCGGTCGTCGCCATTCGGACGCTCGAACCGCACGGACACGCGCTGACAACGGTAATCGATACCGCGGACTATCTCGTTGAGATCGACCCGCTTCAGGCCCCGGCGGATTTAGACAATCGGATCGCAGCGATCTTATCCCGTCCGATAATCGAACGCACGCGCCGCAAACGGACCTACGACCTGCGCCCATTAATTGAGACTATCTCGTCCGTCGGGCCAACCGCTTTTACGACGCGCATGGCGGCGCGCGATTCCGCGATGGGACGGCCGGACGAACTTCTTGACGAAATGGGATTCGAACCGCTGACCGCGTCGATTACGCGGCTGAATTTCAACCTTCTCCCCGGCGAATAAGCGGAACCCGCACGTCCCGAATCTCGCCGAACGGGTAAAAGTATCCTCTTTTATAAGAGAATTCGGGTTTTGCGAAAACAATGGTAAAATAGTTTGGAAATTGCGCCTATAGTGAAGTGGATATCACGTTACCCTCCGGAGGTAAAAGCCTGAGTTCGAGTCTCAGTAGGCGTGCTTGATGGAATCTATGGGGGAGTGCTGGAACAGGCAGACAGGCATGACTTAGGATCATGTGCCGAAAGGCGTGAGGGTTCGACCCCCTCCTTCCCTACAGCGTCCGCCAAAATAACGCTATCGAAAAGACCCTAAATCAAGAACTCGACTGTAAGGAACTTATTTGAATGAAAATTGAGACGCAGAAAACCGAGAACCATGAAGTTACGTTTGAAGTTACGGTAACGGCCGAAGAATTTCAGCCCTATAAGCAGCAAGCCGCCCGCAAGATGGCTGCGCAGGCGAAAATTCCCGGTTTTCGTCCGGGAAAAGCCCCTTATCAGGTGATCGAGCGCATGTACGGAAACGACGCGATCGCGCAGGAAGCGCTCGACCTTTATCTCGAAAAAGAATACGGAAAGATGATTGACGAAGCCGGAATCGAACCCGGGGGAATGGGAAATCTGAATAAAGTCGACGCTTTTGACCCGCCCGCGTTTACCGTGACGATTCCGCTCGCGCCGACCGTCGATCTCGGCGATTACCGCGAAATTCGCGAAACGTACGAAGAGCCGGTCGTCAGCGACGAAGACTTCGAAAAAACGATCGAAGATATCCGAGCTTCTTACGCGACCGCGGAACCCAGCGAAGATCCCGTCGCCGACGGCGATCAGGTCAACGCTCTTTTCGAAATCAAGCGCAAGGATATCGATCCGGAAACCGGGACCGACGTCCTGCTCAAAGAAATGCCGTATGATTTCCGCGTCGGCTCGGACGATAACGATCGCGGCTGGCCGGTTCGCAATTATACGAAAAACCTCCTCGGCGCGAAAGCCGGCGACGTCGTCAAAACCGAGCATACGTACGGAGACGACGCTCCGGTCGATAATCTTAAGGACGCCGAAGTTACTTTTATTACGACGGTTCAAAGCGTAAAGAAAATGGTCAAACCGGAAGTCGACGAGGAATTTGTCAAAAATTTCGGCGAATTTGAAAGCGTCGAAGCGTTCAACGAAGACGTCCGGAAACGGCTGAAGACCGCGAAAGAAAACGAATACCTGAACGGATACGTCGAAAAATTGACCGACGCGCTCGTTAAAGGCGCGACGATTACTTACGCCCCCGCCGCGCTCGAATCGGAAGTTCAGGAAATGTACAACAATTTCAAACAGCGCCTCCAACAGCAAGGCGTCGATCTCGAAATGTATTACAAGGTCCAGAAGACGGACGCGGAAAAATTCCTGAACGAAAATATCCGCCCGGACGCCGAAAATCAGCTTAAGCGCCGTCTGGCGATTCAGGAATTCGCCCGGCTTGAAAAAATCCGCCTTGACTTCGAAAAATTCAAAGGAATTCTGGAAGACATGCGCAACGCTGCCGGGTACGAATACGCGAAAGCCAAAACGAAACGCGCAAAGGACGCGATCTTAAACAACGTGACCGACCGCGCCATGAATCAGGCGTTCTCGGATTCGATCTTCGACCGACTGATCGCGATCGGAAAAGGCGAGAATCCTGAAATCGAGCCCGTTAAAGCCGACCCGGCTGACGGGGAAGTCAAGGACGTCGCAGTCGATTCGAACGAAGTCCTCGACGCGAAGGAGTAATCCGAACCCAAAAAAACAGAACCGAAAACGGGCGAACGTGACCGCGTCGCCCGTTTTTTTATTTCAAAGCGTTAAAGCGCTTCGAATATCAGAAATCTGCACATCGACGTTAGAAGTCCAAACTGTTTTCATTCAGAAGAAAATCGAAGACATTCATGACAAGCGTACCCGCGTCCGTATACCATGGCGATACAGTATCCCGGGCGACGATGATTTTTTTAAACGAGTCAGGAATTTTGCCGAAAGCGCTTTCCTCCTGCCGTAATTTTTCCCGATCGGGAATCGCATACGCGGATTGAATATAACAACGTTTTGGACCCTTATTACAGACAAAATCAACCTCAAGCTGTTTCTTGACAGAACTGCCGTTTTTATTCTTTTCCGCACTGACGACCAACCCGACGTCAACGTTATACCCTCGGATTCGAAGCTCATTATAGATAATATTCTCCATCGTATGCGTCTCTTCCAACTGGCGGAAATTCAGTCTGGCGTTCCGCAAGCCGATATCGGCAAAATAATATTTGAGAGGCGTATTAATATACTTTTTCCCGCGAATATCGTATCGCATCGCCTTATCGATCAGGAATGCGTCGCATAAATAATCCAAATATTTCTTTACCGTAACCGGACTGATCGTTTTCCGCTTCACGCTGCGGAACGTATCCGAAAGTTTTTTCGGATTTGTAAGGGAACCGATTGCGGACGAAATAATATTAAGGAGATCCTCGAGTTCGTCTTGATTGCGGATATGGTTTCTTCCGATAATATCTTGAATATAGGTTTCATCAAAAAGCGCCTTCAGAAACGAAATCTTCAGCTCGTCTTCAGCATAAGTCAAAATCGAAGGGAGACCTCCGTAAAGCATATAGTCGTTCCAACCTTCATATTTGGATTTCGAATATACGGACATGAACTCGGCAAAGCTGAGCGGGTGCATACGAACCTCGTCGCCGCGTCCGCGGAACTCGGTAATAACGTCCTTGGAAAGGAACTTCGCGTTGCTCCCCGTAACGTAAACGTCCACATTCCCGATTCGGATCAAACCGTTGAGAACGGACTCAAACGATTCTAAAAGCTGAACCTCATCCAAAAGAATGTATGCTGTCGTCCTGAATTTTCCCCTCGATAAACGGATAAAGGATACTTGGATTGCGATACGTCACATTTTTGAAAGAATCGAAGGCGATCTCAATAATATGATCCTGATCAACGCCGTTATCCATCAAATATTGCTTGAACAAATTAAACAGTAAGTAGGACTTTCCGCAACGGCGAACGCCTGTGACAACTTTAATCAAACCGTTATGTTTCCGTAAAATCAGCTTATTTAAATATCGATCGCGTTTTATAACCATAAGATAAGTTCCTTTCCAAATAAAAAATTTCGCCTGATTAAGCTGATTTTTTTATTAAGTATTAGCCGATTTCGAGAGAGCGGGACAAATCTAATAAAAATTTTTGCACTAAGTTGCAAAAATTTTTATTACCATCAGCCAGCCGTTCGCCTTAATCCCTGAACGGCGCTGAATTTCTAACGCGATTCTATCAATATTCTCGCGCGCCTCATGATAAGATAAAGAAGCGCGCGGGATTTTTCCCGCCGCGAAAAAAACGATTGACAGAAATTTGAAAAGGATCGACAAATGAAAAATCCAATGAACGCGCTCGTTCCCATGGTCGTAGAAGGCGGCGCATACGGCGAACGCTCGTATGATATCTACTCCCTGCTCCTGAAAGAAAGAATTATCTTCCTGGGGACGGCGATCGACGCTCAGGTCGCGAACCTCGTCATCGCCCAGCTTTTATACCTGAGCCGCGAAGATTCCGAACGCGATATCCAGTTCTATATCAATTCCCCGGGCGGATCGGTCTACGCCGGATTGGCGATTTACGACACGATGCAAATGATCCCCAATCGGATCAATACCGTCGCCTGCGGCGTGACCGCGTCGTTCGGGACCGTCCTGCTGACCGCCGGATCGAAAGGTCACCGCTTCGCGCTTCCGAACGCCACCATCCACATGCACCAGCCGCTCGGCGGCGCCGAAGGTCAGGCGTCGGATATCGAAATTCAGGCGAAGGAAATCCTGCGGCTGAAAGCCGATCTGACCGCGATCATGGCGAAACATACCGGCCAGACAACCGATACGATTCTGCACGATACCGACCGGGACCGCTATTTCACCGCGGAACAGGCCGTCCAGTACGGGCTGATCGATAAGGTTCTCGTGTCGAATAAGATCTAAAACGCGGCGTCAGGAATTTAGTCAAATTTTCAAAAACTCGGATTTTCAAAAATCCGAGTTTTTTATATTAACCTTTGCGGCTATCAATGGAATTACTGTTTAGGAAAAATAATTCGGAAGCGCTATCAAATTTTTTATACCGATCTCAAATTTATAAACAA
>JASBYO010000108.1 GCA_029983925.1 Flexilinea sp. | reverse complement strand
CAGACCCCCCGCTTTGCCGTCTCCTTGACAAAAAAAGCAAATCCTCATAAAATAAGAAAGTTGTTCAAAGGGACAGCAAGCCGAGATAGCTCAGTTGGTAGAGCATACGACTGAAAATTGTAGTGTCCACAGTTCGATCCTGTGTCTCGGCACAAAATAAACAAGGGGCGTTCTGATCTGAAAGGGACGCCTTTTTAGTTCGCCAGATTGGAATCCGCATGCCCGAACCGAACCCGCTTCCGCCGCTTAACGTTCCGGCGCTTCTCGCCAGATACCGTCTCCAGCCCAGCAAAGGGTTGGGGCAGAATTTCCTGATTGATGAAGCGGCGCTTGAAGCGATCGTTAAGGGTTCAGGCATCGAAAAAAACGACTCTGTTCTCGAAATCGGTCCCGGGCTCGGTTCGTTGACGCGCCGCCTCGCCGTTCATGCCGAACGCGTCGTCGCGGTCGAGCTGGATCGGAAAATGATTCCCGTTTTAAAGGAAACGCTGAACCTCTTTCCGAACGTCGAAATCGTCCAATCCGATATCCTGGAGTACGATCCGAGCGTCGTTTTTCAGCACAGCGCTTATCGCGTCGTCGCCAATATTCCGTATTATATTACTTCCGCGGTCATTCGCCACCTGCTTGAACAGAGCGCGAGGCCGGTCAGTATGACGCTGACAATTCAGAAGGAAGTCGCCGAGCGGATCTGCGCGGAACCGGGAGACCTGAGTTTATTGGCGCTGAGCGTTCGGATCTATGGCGATCCGAGTTATATCCTGACGATCGATAAGAACGCCTTCCATCCGGCGCCCAAAATTGATTCGGCGGTCGTCCGGATCGATTTATTTGATACGCCGCTCGTTCCGCCCGCGGAGGCGGATCGGTTTTTCCGGATGATCAAAGCCGGCTTCGCGCAGAAACGGAAGACGCTGCGGAATTCATTGACTTCCGGGTTAGGTCTCGAACGCGGGAAAATCGAAGCGGCGCTTAGCCTGGCGGGTATTGATCCGGCGCGCCGCGCTGAAACGCTGACGATTCCTGAATGGCTCGCGCTTCAAAAAGAACTTTTCAGCGAATAAGTTTCGCTTTTCGTCGGAAACGACCTTGCCAAGATTCCCGATTGGCCGCAAAATTAACGAAATCATATCGGTTAAACAGTGAGGCAGATGTATGAGTTATCTTTTGGGGATCGATTTAGGAACGTCAGGGCTGAAGACAATTTTGACAAACAGCGACGGTCAGATTATCGGCAGCGCGTATTGCGCATATCAATTCGACGCGCCCCGCTCCGGTTACGCCGAACAGGATCCGGAGGTATGGTGGGACGCTTGTAAAACGACGGTCGCCGCCGTTTTGAAGGAAAGCCGGATTCCGGCGAACGAAATAAAAGGGCTGAGCTTCTCCGGCCAGATGCACGGGTTGGTCGCGTTCGACGCCGACGGAAACGTCGTCCGTCCGGCAATTCTCCATTGCGATACGCGGTCCGGCGCCGAAGTCCGGGCGATTCGGGAATCGTTTAGCGAAGCGGAAATTTGCAACTTATTCATGAATCCGATCTTTACCGGTTTTTTGGCTGTCTCGCTGCTATGGATAAAAAATCATGAACCGGATAATTACCGCAAGATTCGAAAAGTCTGCCTGCCGAAGGACTACTTACGTTATAAGCTGACCGG
Organism: Flexilinea sp.; assembly: GCA_029983925.1. Lineage (GTDB taxonomy): Bacteria > Chloroflexota > Anaerolineae > Anaerolineales > Anaerolineaceae > Flexilinea. The sequence goes on along the minus strand of JASBYO010000108.1, from coordinate 5,702 downwards.
CGTCATCGTTTCCGATTTTTCCGACGCTTCAGCGACGTTGGCGTTCGATATACGCGGGCGGCGCTGGTCGGAAGCGATCCTGACCCGGCTGGAGCTGCCGCCGGAAATTTTCCCCGATTGTTTCGAGACGATCGCGCCGGTCGCGACCGTTTCATCGTCCGCAGCGGCTGAAACCGGTTTATCTGTGAATACGGTCGTCGTCGCCGGCGGCGGCGATCAGGTCATGCAGTCAATCGGGAACGGATTAATATCCGACGGCGACGGAAGCGTCAATATCGGCAGCAGCGGTCAGGTCAGTTTCCAAATCGGGAAACCGTTTCTTAACCCGGCGTTGAATACGAACATGTTCTGCGCTTATGATCATGACCGCTGGATCATGTTCGGAGCAACGATGAGCGCCGGCTTGTCAATGAAATGGTGGACGCGCGTAATTCAGGAGAACGACTACGCCGCGTTAAATCAGGCTGTCGCCGCGGTCAAGCCGGGAAGCGGCGGATTACTTTTCTTCCCTTATCTGAACGGCGAACGCACGCCCCATGTCAACCCGAATATCAGCGGGATGCTGCTCGGGTTGAACAACGAGACGACGCGAGGCGCGATCGCCCGCGCCGTTATGGAAGGCGTCGCGTTCTCTTTAAAAGACTGTTTGGATCTTTGCAGCCGGGCCGGATTCCTCCCGAGCCGGCTGATCGCGTCGGGAGGCGGCGCGCGCAGCCCGCAGTGGCTGCAAATCTTAACGGATATCCTCGGCTTGCCGCTCCAAGTCTCCGTTTCTGAAGAGCAGGCCGGTTTAGGCGCGGCGATTGCCGCCGCAACCGGTACGGGCGTGTTTCGAAATATCCGCGACGCCTGCGCCGCTTTCGTCCGTTATCAGGATATCACTTATCACCCGAAAGCCGAAAACCAGCCGCTTTACGCCGAGCTCCACGGACTGTATAAACGCGGGTTCGAACGCATCGCCCCGACGCTGGAGGAACTGACGCTGATCGGAAGAAGGCAGGCTTAAAAGATGATGGTCGTCGAAACAAAAACAGCGCGTATTCGTTCCGATTCCGTTTCAGAAACCCGCCGATTCGGAACGGTTCGTTAAGCGCTGTTTTTGTTTCTCCGTTTGGCTCAGGTTCTGTCAGAGATCGCGTTTCCGTATTTACTGAGCCTCTGCATCGATCAGACCGCGGCGCAAACGAGCGCCCTTTTCGAGACGCTGAAAAAGTTCTTCGCGCTGGCGCTGATCGAGTTCATGGTTTTAATCACGGTTAACTATATTCAACCGTTGTTGACAAAACTGCAAAACACGATCGGATTATGATCGTCATTTCCCACCACGCGCCGCTGATCGCGCTTAAAAAGCGCTGATTCGCCGCCGGATTCTCCGATTTTTTTACCGTTTTCGCATACTCCAAGCGCGTTTTCGCGTTAAATTAACCCGGTTGGCGTTATAATTTCCGCAAATCGCAATTCCGTTACTCAAGAAGGGTAACTCAGGAACAGAGAGGATCAACAGTATATGTATAAGAATCGAAATTGCGGCGATATAACCGCCGCCGACGTCGGGAAAAACGTCGTTCTCGCCGGATGGGTGCATAGATTCCGAGATCATGGCGGCGTTTATTTCATCGACTTGCGCGATCGCTCCGGGTTGACACAGGTCGTTATCAATCCTGAAAAATCGCCCGAATTCGAGAAGCTCGTTTCCGACGTTCGCGTCGAATGGGTCCTTCAGGTCTGCGGCGAAGTTCGGCTCCGTCCGGAAGAAGCCGTCAATCCGAACCTGCCGACCGGCGAAATTGAAATCAGCGCCGAAGCAATAACCGTTTTGAATACCTGCAAGCCGCTTCCGTTCGCGATTAATAAAGACGAAAATACCGACGAATCGATTCGCTTAAAATACCGTTTCCTCGACTTGCGCAGGGAAAGAATGCAAACAAATCTAAAGCTGCGTCATCGGGTCATCAAGTTTATCCGCGACTATCTTGACGAACGCGGGTTTTACGAAATTGAAACGCCGATCCTCTTTAAAACGACGCCGGAAGGCGCGCGCGACTATCTCGTTCCCTCGCGTATTTATCCCGGACAGTTTTATGCGCTGCCCCAAAGCCCGCAGCAGCTCAAGCAGCTGCTGCAGGTCGCTGGTATCGAAAAATATTTCCAGATCGCCCGCTGTTTCCGAGACGAAGATCAGCGCGGCGACCGCCAACCGGAATTTACTCAGCTCGATATGGAAATGTCGTTCGTCGAACGCGACGACGTTCTGGATTTGCTCGAAGATTTATTTACGACGATGATCGAGACGGTTACGCCGGAAAAGGAAATCCTATTCCGCCCATGGCCCAAACTGACCTTTGCCGAAGCGATGGAACGCTTTGGAAAGGACGCGCCGGATATGCGTTTCGGAATGGAATTAGTTAACGTTTCCGAACTGGTTAAGGACAGCGGTTTTTCCGTCTTTGAAAACGCGGTCGCGAACGGCGGCTCCGTCCGCGGGATCAACGCCAAAGGCTGCGGCGGATATACGCGGAAACAGCTCGACGAACTGACGGATCAGGCGAAGCTTTGGGGCGCGAAAGGCCTGGCGTATGTCAAGATCGATCAGAGCGGCGAAACCAACTCGCCGTTCAGGAAATTTTTCTCCGATGAAAAATTTGCCGAATTGCTGAAGAAGATGGATGCCGAGAATGGCGACTTGCTGCTGTTTGTCGCGGATAAAGACGCTGTGACGTTCGACTGCTTGGCGCGGCTGCGCGTCATGATGGGCGACCGTCTCGGGCTGCGCGATCCGAACGTTCTGGCGTTTTGTTGGATCGTCGATTTCCCGCTTTTTGAGTGGGACGACGAAGAAAAACGTTGGGACGCGACCCATCATCCGTTCACCCGGCCGCGTAAAGAAGATATGGATATCCTCGAAACCGATACCGGACGCGTCCTCGGCGATCAGTACGATATGGTGCTGAACAACTATGAGTTGGCTTCGGGATCGATTCGAATCCATGAACGCTCGTTACAGGAAAAAATCTTCAAGCTGATCGGATTATCGGAAGAGGTCGCTAAAGAGCGGTTCCATCAGATGATGGACGCGTTCGAATACGGCGCGCCGCCGCATGGCGGGATCGCCCCGGGGATCGATCGCTTGATTATGCTGCTTGCGAATGAACCGAATATCCGCGAAGTAATCGCGTTCCCGAAAAACAACGCCGCCCGCGATATGATGTCCGGCGCGCCGTCGGAAACGATGGATGGCCAGTTGAAAGAACTCGGGCTGCAGCTGATTCCGCAGCCGGAGAATAAGAAGTAAGGCTGCTTTTAAGAAAATCTTAAGAGAAGAAGGCGTTTTGAGACGCCTTCTTCTGTAATGAAATCCACCCGTTTATTGGTCAGCGCGTTGAGGCCCCGCTTGTCCTCGCAGGGGACTTGTCTCAGCGTCTAAGCGCATAGGGAGAGACCGACGGCCGGATAGGGCCGATCAATGCGCTGACTTTGAACAAATTTATGCGTAAGGGGGGATTTTCAGTCGAAAATCCCCCCTTACGCCGAGCCATCCGCCCCTGTTTTCGGGGTAATCACAAAAGCCGCTGCACCACTCACGCTGAATCAGCAAGAAAATACTTTGACAATATTCTCAAGAATATTTTGGAATTCCGACTTTTGCTCCTGCGCCGTTTGTTTTTTTCGCTCTTTTCCGATACGGACGCTGAAATTTTCGTCGCCGCGTTTCCGCGGACGTTTCGTCGATTTCTTTCCGCGATCGCGGCGACGATATAGGCGGAAGTCCTTCGGGGATAATTCTCATCGAAGCTTATCTCCGATTTGAAACCGCTTCGGTATTCGCTTTTATTTCTTATCCCATTTTTCCCAGCGCTGGTACCCGGTCACGGAAACCGGCGCGTCGATCTCCGAATTCAACAGTACGTAGGAATAATTCCAGTTCAGCGGATTCAAAATCGCCTCGTCGATCAGGAGAATCGTCTCCGCCTCAGCGTAAAGCGCGGCGCGCTTCGCCGGATCGGTTTCTTTCCCGGCGGCTTTAATCGTGTCCGCATAGCGGATATAATTCGGATTTGATAAGTCGGCGCAATCAAGCGACGGCCAATCCAAAATCGGCTGATACGCGCCGCCCGGACAGAGAAATACGTCGGCCGTAAAATTATTCGCGTCCATGTAGTCCTGAACCCATGACGAGCGGTAAACGTTCGCCAATCCTTCCCGCCGTTCAACCTTGAAGACTGCCCATTCGCTGTTTTCGAGTTTAACCTTGATCCCCAGGTTCGTCTCCCACATCGATTGAACCGCCTCGGCGCGCAGCTTGTTCTGATCCGACGTGCTGTAAGCGTAGGTTATCTCGATATCGGACGGTTCGATTCCCTTCTCAGAACAATATTCCGCTAACAGCGCTTTCGCCGCCTCCGGATCGAACTTGACGCCCAAGTCAGGGAAGTCTTCCGGTTTCGGAGCGCCCGCCACGCCCGGATTCACGAAATACGGAGCCGCGACGCCGGCCTTGACGGCGGTCACGACGGCTTCCTTATCGCCCGCGTAACTCACCGCCAATCGTACGCGCGCGTCGTCGGTCGGTGCGAGCAGCGGATTATACGCCAGCCATTCGGTGCCGATCGACGTCGGTTGAAATACGAGCTGATCGGCGAAAAGCGGATCCGACATGATTCGATCATAATCTCCCGCCGGAATAATCGCGTAATCCATATTCCCGGATTCATATTCGGACAAAGCCATCACGTCGCCGATCAGCGCGTAGTCGACTTCATCGATTTTCGCAACCGGAATCGTTTCTGTCCCCGGCCAGTATGGGTTCTTGATCAGCGTCAGCTCTGAATCGTGGACCCACTTTTTGAGCGTGAACGGTCCGTATCCCTGATACGCGTCGTCTTCGGTCCAGCGTTCGCCCAAGCCCTCGGTACAGGTATCACCGTCAATAATCCATGCCGGCATCGCGTGCATCATCCACATCGAAAGGATCGACGGATTAAACGCGCCGTCCTCAATGAACTGAATCTCGAGCGTAAAATCGTCGATCGCCTTGACGCCGACGGTTGAAAAATCGTTGACTTCGCCGCTATGGTAAGCGTTCGCGCCCGGGACGATCTGGTTAACCAGGAATGCGTATGGCGAAGCCGTTTCAGGACGCAGCGTCCGCTCAATCCCATAAACGAAGTCGCGCGCCGTAACGAGACGGACCGAACCGTCGCAGTTTTTAACTTCTTCAACTTTCCCGGACGCGGCGTTAAAGCGAACCCAGGGAACGTTGTTCATTAACGTGAAGCGGACGCTCAGCCGGTCTTCGCTATATTCCCATGACGACGCGAGCCCGGGTTCAATTTCTCCCGTTTCCTCGTTCTGGCGCAGCAGTCCGACCGTCATTTCATCGACGAGCTGAATTCCGATAAAATCGCTGACGAGCGCCTGATCGATTGAAGGAATATCGCCGCTGTTGAAACTTGTTTTGAAGATTTTATCCTGAGCCGTCGCCGGAAACGCAAGGATCAGCAAGCAAACAGCTGTAAAAAAACACCAGGCCAATCGTTTCATTTTTTCAATCCCTTTCCCAATAATTAAATTTACGCCGCGTTTCGTTATGACGCGGACCGAGGTCAAGTTTATTAAGATTTTCGACAATTTACGGTAAACCCGATTGCTTAAATCATACCATGACTGGGCTGGGCGGCGGAAATTTGCCGCGGTTTTGTCTG
>JASBYO010000107.1 GCA_029983925.1 Flexilinea sp. | reverse complement strand
TTGCCATATTCATCCGGTTCTGCTGTTGGATCGAGGTATCCCGACAAGCCGCTAAGCCGCAAGCGTTGACCGCTGTTATGTTTGCTAATCCGAAGCCGGGACATTCCGTCGCGCGAATCGTCCCGCGATAAATTAATTCGGCGCAGAGTCCATGGAGTTGATAATCGCTCCATAAATCGTCAATTGGAACATTTGGATCAAGAATCGAGCCATCGAGTAAAGCCGCTTCGATTCCGGTCGGCGACAGTCCCCAAGTCTCAGCGCCATATGGGATTGACCCGTGGAGGTCCGACGCGTTCCAATCAAAAAAATACAGCGGCGGCGAAGTATTAAGACGTTTTAGCCGGAAGAAAGCTCGCAGTTCAACCCGATGTCCCGCCGGCGTTTCCGTATGGACCGTTAACCACGAGCCGCTTTTTTCGCTGGCGGTATTAATCTCGAGACTGCAGCTTTCTTTACAAGGATAAACGGCGCTGTCGATGGTTACCGTAAACTGCCGTTCAAGCCTATTAAGGCCGCGGTCCGTGAAAGTTATAATGGGCTGTTCCTGACAGAGCGCGTTCGGTTCGCAATTTAGAATATCGGTCTCGATCTCGGGCCCGGATAGAACCGTTCCGCTAATATCGTAATCGGCCGCGCCGTAGGCTTCATTCGTATCATGATTTAATAAAAAAAGGCCGACGCAGGTTAACCGCGTCGGGTCATCGCAAGCCGGCGTCAGCGCAAACTCGATTCCTAAAGGATTGCCGCAGGATGAGCGGATATCGGAAAATCCGGGCGGAGTGCTCGTTTCGGAGCGAAATACACATACGGGCAGCGCGTCAGGGTAGCGGACGAGTTTCCAATTCGTTATTGAGACGGAAAAGACAGGCGTGCGAAATATTAGGAATAAAAAAAGTATCCAGATTAACCGTACGCTGCGCCGAATCATATCGCCGGGCATCCCATCTCAAGAAAATTTACGACTGAAAATTCTTTCTGTTGGGTTAGTTTAACATGAAATTTGTTAAAAACGCAAATCTCGGCGCGTCTGCTTCATCCGATGGATTTTGCGCAATTGTATTGCCGTTTTCTATCATTCTTCGAGCGCGAGGGAAACATGACGGCGCCAATCGGATGCGCAAATCCCGAAAGTTCGCTCCGCCTTCCCGCAGTCCAGGACTGAATACGCCGGGCGAGCGGCGGCGCTGGCAAAATCAATCGTCTTCGCCCGTTCGAGTCTTACCTGCCGTTCCTGCGCAACCGGCGTACGGCGCAAAATTTCAGCCGCCCAATCAAAACGCGACGCCGATCCGCTTGAGGCGAGATGGTAAAGGCCGTAAACCGATCGCGCCCATTCGAAAAGATCGGTTTTCGGCGCGTTGTTCGATCCGGCCAAAATAACGGCGACGGAAGCGGCGATAATCCGCGCCCAACTCGGGTTCCCGAATTGATCGTCCACAACGCGGATAACGGCGTTTTTCGCGGCCCAGGATCGGACTTTATGAACAAAATTATTTCCGCGCGTACTGAAAAGCCAGGCCAAACGGAATACCAGCGCGCCGTCGCATTCATTCAGGACGTTCTCCTCCCCGCGCAGCTTGCTCAGCCCGTAGAGATTAAGCGGCCCCGGCGGATCCGTTTCAGTATAAGGTTCGCGTTTTAAACCGTCGAAAACGTAGTCGGTCGAAAAATGGACGAACGCAATCTTCCGCGCCGCACAGGCGCACGCCAACGATCCGGGGCCGTCGGCGTTGACGGCGAAAGCGCGGTCCCGATCGTTTTCAGCCTTGTCGACGTCGGTGTATGCGGCGGCATTCAAAACGAGGTCAGGGGCCGCCGCGTCAAGGACGGCGCGGATTCGATCCGAATCGGTCAGATCGAATTCGGGCAGATCAGCCGTTTCGATTTCGGCGAGCGGAGCCAGGCTCCGCCGCAGCTCATGCGCAAGCTGACCGCTGCGCCCGATGATAAGAAATTTACGATTCATGCGCAAAGCCCCGGCTCGCGGTTTTACGCAGATATGCGCCAAGCGTCTGATCATGAGCCTGGGCGGCTAAAGCCAATAGCTGATCGCGATCGATGAACCCCATTCGATAAGCGATTTCTTCGGGACAGCTGATCCGCATGCCTTGACGTGATTCGATCGCCTGAACGAACAGGCCGGCCTGCAGCAGACTGTCATGCGTTCCGGCGTCAAGCCAGGCGATACCGCGGCCCAGCACGTCAACGTTTAACGTTCCTTCTTCGAGATAAATGCGGTTTAAATCGGTAATTTCGAGTTCTCCGCGCTTTGACGGTTTCAACGATTTTGCGAAATTGCTGACGCGGCTGTCGTAAAAGTAGATTCCGGGTACGGCATAATTTGATTTCGGGTTCTTCGGTTTTTCCTCGAGATCGGTAGCGCGGCCGTTCGCGTCAAAACTGACGACCCCGTAGCGGTTCGGATCGGATACTTCGTAAGCGAAAATCGTCGCGCCGTAATCGATTTGAACCGCATTTCGCATCCGTTCGGGCATCGACGTTCCGTAAAAAATATTATCGCCGAGAATCAGCGTTGCGCCGTCCCCATCGAGAAACGCTTCGCCGATGATAAACGCCTGCGCCAATCCGTCCGGCGAGGGTTGTTCCGCGTAGGAAAAAGACAATCCCCATTGTTCGCCGTTCCCGAACAGCTTTCGATAAAGGGGCAAATCTTCCGGCGTACTGATAATCAGGATATCCCGCAATCCGGCCAGCATCAGCATCGAAAGGGGATAATATATCATCGGTTTATCATAAACGGGAAGCAGCTGTTTGCTGACAGCGCGGGTAAGCGGATAGAGCCGGGTTCCTTTTCCGCCGGCAAGAATGATTCCTTTCATGCGGCTTCTTCCTTCCTGTTTGAAGCCGGACTCGTTTCGCCGCGGCCGAGATAGTTGCGGCCGATCCAGGATGCGTAAGCCGGATCGCCGGTAATCATGCTCAACCACGCGCCGTTAGCGAGATACCAGTCAACCGTCGCGGCGATTCCATCCTCAAAACGGTAGGACTGGCGCCAGCCAAGGTCGCGCTTAATCTTACGGCTGTCAATATCGTAACGAAAATCATGACCCGGCCGATCGTTCACGAATTGAATCTGTTCCGCGTAGGACTTTTCGTCGGGGCTCGGTTTTTTCCGGTCGAGCAGTTCGCATATCAGCCGCACGATCGTTAAATTCGTCGGTTGGTTATCGCCGCCGACGCAGTAAGTTTCTCCCGTCTTACCGGAGGTAATGATTCGATATATCGCGTCGCAGTGGTCTTCGACATGCAGCCAATCCCGGATTTGGTCGCCCTTTCCGTAGACAGGAAGCGGCTTCCCGCTTAAAGCGTTGACGATCATCAACGGGATCAGTTTTTCCGGAAATTGATAAGGTCCGTAATTATTGCTGCAGTTGCTGATCGTGATCGGGATCCCGTAGGTTATCCAATAAGCGCGGACAAGATGATCCGAGGCGGCTTTCGACGCGGAATATGGCGAACGCGGCGCGTAAGGCGTCGCTTCGCTGAAAGGCGGATCGCCGACGCTCAGCGCGCCGAAAACCTCGTCCGTCGAAACGTGATGAAAACGCGGCGCGGTTCCGGCGCGGTTCGCGCGTTCTCTGGCGGCTTCGAGTAACGTAAACGTTCCGTGGACGTTGGTTCTGATAAACGGTTCCGGGCCACTGATGCCGCGATCGACGTGCGATTCGGCGGCGAAATGAACGATCGTATCGATTTCGTGCGTCGCGAGAACCTCGTCTATCAGCGCGCGGTCGCAAATGTCGCCATGAATAAAGACAACGTTAGCGGACGCCGGAAGCGCGGAAAGGTTTTCACGCCTTCCCGCATAGGTCAGCGCGTCAAGAACGACGACGCGCAGCGTCGGATCTTTCTTGAGCAGGTAATAAACAAAGTTTGAACCGATAAAACCGGCTCCGCCGGTAACAAGAACGTTTTTCATTCATACACCTCCGCGTCGCGAATTCCGGACGCGTTCAAATCTCGTTCCGAACAGATCGGCGGTTCAGTCAAATTCCAATCGATTCCGATCTCCGGGTCGTCATAACGGATCGTCCGTTCATACTCCGGCGCGTAATAATCCGCCGCCTTATAGAGAATCTCGGCGCTGTCGCTGAGAACGCGGAAACCATGAGCGAATTTTGGCGGAATCCATAGCGCCTGGAACGAATCCGCGCTAAGGACCGCGCCGACCCATCTTCCGAACGTCGGCGACGAGCGGCGCAGATCGACGGCGACGTCAAAGATAACGCCCGATAAGACGCGGACCAGCTTCCCCTGCGGCCATTTGATTTGATAGTGGAGGCCTCGCAACACGTTTTTTCCGGATTTTGATTGATTATCCTGTACGAAATCGGGATCGATCCCTGCGGAGCGAAAATCGGCTCGATTCCAGGCCTCGAGAAAATAACCGCGATGATCGCGGAATATTTTCGGCTCGATTAGAACGACGTCGGGAATCGCTAAGCGGGTAAACTTCATGAATTAGGAAACCTTTACGATATTTTTTCCTGGAAATAATGATCGAATGTCAAATTCTTCGAAAAATACGGATCCTGAGCGTCTCGGATCCGCGGATAACGGTTCATCAGCGTTTGAAAATCCTGACGGATCTTTGCGATCTGAGCTTCTGTCAGGCTTGACCCGCGCGTCGCCGATTCATAGTGAATCAGGCGCGCAAACGGCGTCATCAGATTTGTCAGTCCGCGCTCAACCGCCTTGAAGCACAATTCAACATCATTATACACGATTGGTAAATCGCCCGGGAAACCGCCGAGGTTAACGAAAAGTTCGCGCCGGATCATCAGACAAGCGCCGGTCACAGCCAGAACAGGCGTTACTTTCCGCGTCGCGCCATAATACCCCGGCGCGCTCTCCTCCATCCCTTCCTGGACATGAAACAGCCATCGCTCCGCGAAAGAAGCGTAACTGATCCCGGCATGTTGGATTTTCCGGTCTGGGAAGAGGAGCTTTGCGCCGACCGCGCCGACGTCTTCCTGAATCGCTAACGAACCGAGTTCTTCCAGCCAGCCCGGACTAAGAATTTCGGTATCGTTATTCAAAAACAGCAGCAACTCGCCTTCGGACCGTTCCGCGCCCCAGTTGTTAATCAGTGAGTAATTAAATGAATCGGGATAGCGGACGATCCGGCCGGGAAAAGATGCGTCGTTTTGAAGTTCAGCGTAAAACGTTTCGATTTCGTCGCTGACGCTGTTGTTCTCGATAATTATGATTTCATAGTTCGGATAGGTTGTTTTAGAGCGGATCGAATCGACGCAGCGCGCCAACATCGCGCGCTGGTCCTTATTCGGGATCAGAATCGAAACAAGCGGTTTTTTTGTCAGCGCGTAGCGGACGCGCCGGCGCGGGTAACGCCGTAAAGGAATAACCGCCGCGGCGACGTTCTGACGTTCAAGATGACTGCGAAGGGCGCTGTTTTCCGCGGCGATACCTTCCGGCGCGCCTGAATCGAAGTCCGGAAGTTCGTGCGCGAATATTTCCGGAATATGGACGACGCTCCGCGCCGATTCGACGAGCCTGAACGCGGCTTCCGTCCAGTTATACGGTTCGATTTTCAGCGCGTTCATTCGTTCTATCAGATTGCGCTGAACGACGCAGAGAGGACGCAGCAGGTTTTCCTGACGGAAGGAATATAAATTAAAATCAGGCTTGAACCATGGATCGGTTCGCTTCCCGCTCGCTGAAAGATGATCGGCGTCGCTATAAATCAACTCGGCGTCGGGATGATTCAGGATGGCTCGGCTAAGCCCCGCGCGCGCCCGTCGGCTGAAAACCGCGCCGGTTTCAAGAAGAACGAAGTAATCCGTTTCGGGAAAACGCGCCGGAAGTTCCGGAAAATCGAACTCGTCGCCGCTTTCTCCCCAGATCCGAATCCGTCCGTCTCGTTCGACGGAAAAAAAGCTCATTTTCAGGGCGGGATCCGGCGGCGGAAGCTTTTTTTCGTTCCGAAAAATCCAATAACGGTAAGCGTTCAAAATTCTTCGAATCGTTGCGTCATAGATCGGTTTGACGGCCGCGCGGATCAGCGAATTCCGCTTTAATCGCTCTATCATCCTATCCGTCTCCCGCTGGTAAATGGATCCAATGAATCGCCGGATCGTCCGGTTTAAACCAATTCGCCTGACGGCGGACATAAGTCCGCGTACCCTTTCGAATCGATAAAATCGCCTCGTCAAGCGTCATTTCCCTATTTATCACGGCGGCGATCTGCGCATACCCGATCGCGGACAACGCCGGCAGCGACGGGGCGTAGCCCTGCGCTAAAAGCGTCTCTACTTCGTCGATAAAGCCGTTTTCGATCATGACGTCAATCCGACGGTCGATACGCCGATAGAGTTCAGCGCGGTCGCGGATCAAGCCGATAACGGTCGCGCGATACGGCGGATCGACGGTTTTCCGCTGAGCGGAAAATTTTTCGCCGGTGGAAAAGATAACTTCGAGCGCGCGTATCGTGCGGCGCATATTCTGGTATTCGATATGAGCCGCGGCGGCCGGATCGATCAGCGCCAGTTTATCATAAAGCGCTTTTGCGCCGATTTCGGAACCGTACGCTTCAAGAACGGCGCGTAATTCCTTGTTCGGCTTCAGCGGCGGCGGCGACCATCCCTCTAACAGCGCGCGGATATATTGCCCCGTTCCGCCTACGACGATAACGTTTTTCCCGCGCCGGTAAATATCGCGGATGGCAATGTCGGCTTCCCGCTGAAAACGCGCTAAGCTCCAAACTTCGTCGGGATCGGATACGTCGATCAGATGATGACGGACCCCCTCCATCTCTTCCGCCGTCGGTTTCGCGGTGCCGATTGTCATCCCGCGAAAAAAATAGCGCGAATCCGCCGAGACGATCTCAGCGTTCGATATTTTCGCCAGCGCGATCGAGTACGCCGTTTTCCCAACGGCGGTAGGTCCGACGATAACGAGAATCGGAATCCGCCGTTCTTCAGTCGTCTCGAGTAACATTTTCCATCCAATGCAAAACGTCGGAACCTGAGTCCGTTTCGTCCGGCTCAAACGTGATCACGTCGAGCTGAAACGGTTTTACGGTTTCAATCGGAAGCTGGTTTATAACGTATTCGGCCGATTCGCGCATTCTGCGCAGTTTTTCGGGAGTGATCGCTTCTTCAGGATAACCGAAACGGAACGAATGGCGCGTTTTGACCTCTGCGAAAACGAACGCTTGATCCGATTCGAGGAACAGGTCAATTTCTCCGAACGGCGTATGCAGGTTGCGTTCAAGAATACGGTAACCGCGCTTTTGAGCCTCTGCCGCCGCGAGATCTTCGCCATGCCGTCCTAAATTTCGGTTGTGGGCTGTTTTTTTTCGAGGTGTCGCCATCGGTTCACTCCGGATTTTATTATATCAGGAC
>JASBYO010000106.1 GCA_029983925.1 Flexilinea sp. | reverse complement strand
GATTAAGACTGGAGTTATAGTCTAATCCGAACGACACGCTCACCTACGGCGGATTCTCGAGCAAAAAATCTATTTCAAGAGAGGTATAAAAAGTGAGTAATAAAGTTTTGGATGGTCTTTTTCGACCAAAAAGCGTAGCTGTCATCGGTGCGTCCGCCACGCCCGGCAAAATCGGTTTCTCCGTCGTCGAAGCGTTACTGAACGGGAAATACACCGGTGATATTTATCCGATCAACCTGAAATTAGATGAAATCCTGGGCGTCAAGGTATATAAGTCGATCCTTGATCTAAAAGACAAAGTCGATCTGGCAGTCATTACAATTCCCGCCAAATTTGTATTAAACGCCGTTGAAGAATGCGGCCAGGCGGGCGTAAAGGGAGTCAGCGTAATCACATCCGGATTCGGCGAAGTCGGCGATCAGGAAACCGAACGAAAATTGGTTGAAGCCGCGCACAAATACGGAATGCGCCTCCTTGGGCCGAACATTATCGGAACGCTTTCCAACTCGGACAAATGCAACGCCTCTTTTGCAACCATGCTCCCTCTCGGCGGAAGCGGATCGCTTATCAGCCAGTCCGGCGCGTTATTAATCGCCCTCGATATGGGAACCTATCTGCGCGGCGTTGGGTTTGATAAACTCGTTTCGCTCGGCAACATGGCAGACGTCGATTTTGCGGACATCATCGATTGGCTGCAAGACGATCCGGCAGTCAATTGCATCTCGCTCTATATTGAAGGGCTAAAAGACGGACGCCGATTCATGGAAGTATGCCGTAATTCGAAAAAACCGATTATCGCTTTGAAATCCGGCGTTTCGGCGCATGGAGCCGCCGCCGCCGCTTCTCATACCGGATCGCTCGCCGGAGCCGCCGCGGTATACGGGAACGCTTTTGAACAATCCGGCGTCATCCAGGCTTCGAACCTTAACAACCTATTCGACTTGACGCTGGCCTTCGAACTCCAGCCGGCAATGCAGGGCGACAACCTATTAATCGTAACGAACGGCGGCGGCGTCGGCGTTTTAGCGACCGACTCAGCTGAACGGCACGGGATTCCGCTTAAGTTTACCCCGCCCGAACTTCAGACCGCGTTCAAAGATTATATGCCTGACTTTGGCTCCGCTAAGAATCCGGTCGACATTACCGGCGGCGCAGGGCTCGAAGGATATAAGAAATGTATCGCTTTCGGCTTGCCGCAGGATTGGGTCGACGGCCTGACCGTACTGTACTGCGAAACCGCGGTGACCGATCCGATGGAAATCGCTCAGGGAGTCTATGAAGCGATTCAAAGCGCCGGCGAGGCGATCAAAACAAAACCGATTACCGTCTCCTTCGTCGGCGGAGAACGTTGCGCCAAAGCAATGCGCTGGCTGATGGAACACGGCATTCCGGCATACGACGATCCGGACCGCGCCGTCGCCGCGATCGGCGGCTTACGCAAGTACGGACGTCTTCTGGCGGAAAAAGCAGCCAACAGTACCGTTGACGAAATCAACGTTGACCGCGCCGCTGTGAAAGCCCTCCTCGACAGCGCCCGGAAAGACGGCCGCAAGGCGCTGACTGAAGTTGAAGCCAAGAAACTGTTCAGCCTTTACGGAATGTCGGTTGCGCGCAGCGAATTAGCCAAGGACGAAGAAGAAGCCGTCCGTGAAGCCAACGCAATCGGCTATCCGATTGTCATGAAAATCGTATCGCCGGATATTCTCCATAAATCGGACGCGAGAGGCGTTAAAGTCAATATTAAAGACGACGATATGGTTCGCGAATGGTATAAAAAGATTCTCGCCAACGCGAAAGAATATAAAGCCGACGCGCGAATTCTTGGCGTCTGTATCCAAAAGATGGAAGACCTCGGAACGGAAGTTATTCTTGGTTCAATTAACGACAGCGCTTTCGGACCGACCGTCATGTTCGGGCTCGGAGGTATTTTCGTCGAGGTTCTGAAAGATGTCACCTTTGCCGTTTCCCCTGTGACCCATAATGAAGCTCTTAAGATGCAATCCGCCATCCGCGGCGCCAAGATACTCGCCGGCGCGCGCGGCGAAGCGCCGCGCGATCGCGAAGCCATGGCGCGGACGATTTCGCTCTACTCGCAGATGATCTTAGATTTGAAAGACGAGATCGCCGAAACCGACGCCAATCCGATCATGCTTTACGAAGAAGGAAAAGGATTAAAGGTTGTCGACGCGCGCGTTATCTTGAAGTAACAGCGAAAAAATAAGAAACGCAAAAAAGGAAAGGTTTAGAAAAGCCTTTCCTTTTTGTTATCTGTGTCAAAATTCCCGACGTTTATCTTTATTTCAGCGAAAATACGCCTGATGTATTCAAAAATCCTCAGCGCGTACCGGCAAAATCATCTTTGCCGCAAGAAAATAAAAACCGCTAAACGACTCGGCCGCCTTTCAGTTTGTCCTGCAGCGCTTCCAAAGCTTCCATATCGCCATCCGCGGCCAAACGAGCTTGCTCGGGCCAGGTTTCCGGATTCGCTAAGCGTAAATTATTTTCCGTCAAAATCGCTTGAATCGACTCCGCGCTCATTTCCGAAAGCTGCCGCAACGTCCGAACGCCGGCGCGTTTAAGCACCGATTCAATCTTCGGACCGATTCCCTCGATAATCCGCAAATTATCCTCCGCGCCGGTTTCGTCCGAAACGACTTTATCCTCAATATTTTCATCCGCCGCTTCGTCCGCAATCGCCGCTACCGGTTCAGAGCCTTCCTCGATCGGCTCATCCTCGTCATCCTCATCCTGGACATGGAGAATTCCGGCAGTATGCGGTTCGGAATCCGGAGCGGACTCGAAGTCGGGCTTAGTCACCTCAGCAGCGGGAACCGCCGCCGGCGTCGACGAAACCGCCGGCGAGCTGAAAGACGATTCCTCCCCCGATCGCGACGAAAAATCTTTCTGATCTTTCGATTCGGGTCGGAAAAGAAGCCAAAGCACGATCAGGATAATAATCAGGACGATTAATAACCAAAGCCAAAACGGAAACAATACGCTATTCATAATCTAATCCTCCCATTTTATATAAAACTTCGAGATGGAATCCTTTTACAACAAAACCAAAAGCTTTATATATTATAATCCGCTAATCAAAAAAGAAGGGAATTCAGCCCGCCCTTTCCAAGATTCTCATGAAAAAGCATCACCGTCAGAACGAATTCAGCAAATAAAGTCGAATCTCAAAACCAAACCAGAGCGTCCGTCCGCATTTTAGCTTGAGCCGTTGTAATAAAATCCCTGAATAAACAAAAAATCCATTGAGCCGGTTTCTTCAATCAACTCGTATCAAAGTACGATGGAAACAGCCTTGTCAACTTTTTGAAATTGGGTAAGTATTCACTTTGTAGTTGATTACGGTTTGACAAGCGACCAGAAATCCTGTATAAATAACTTACGCTTTTATCAAGAAGGGAGAAAATAAAATGATTGGTTTAATTTGGTCGTTAATCGTAGGCGCAATTATCGGCGCAATTGCCGGCGCGATTACGAATAAAGGGAACTCGATGGGCTGGATCTCGAATATTATCGCCGGACTCGTCGGCTCCGCGATCGGCCAATCGCTGTTGGGCTCATGGGGCCCGTCGTTAGCCGGAATGGCGCTCGTTCCTTCGATCGTCGGCGCGGTTATCGTCGTCGCGGTCGTATCGTTCTTTTTCGGAAAGAGCCGCTCGAATCCGTAACGGAGCCTGAACGGCCGCGAAATTCACAGGATTAAAATCGATGCCGACAGCTTTTCCGGCGTCGATTTTAATTTTTCAGGAATCGCGCAAAACAGCTTCACGCCGTCTGTTTGCGCCTGTTACGCTTAAGCGCGAATCAACCGACCGCGCGGCAGTTTCGAAAACGCGCCGCTGAAACCCATCCTCCGCGAACCGGATAAGGAGTCGACAATGTGGAAATGCCCGAATTGCGCCCAAGAATTTAAAAACGAAAACCGCGATCATAGCTGCGCAGCGGAGAGTCCGATCGGCGCTTATATCGCCGAACAGCCGGAAGAAATCCGTCCGATCCTCCGCCGACTGCATGAAATCATCCGCGCCGTCGAACCGGCGCTGGAGGAAAAAATCGCCTGGCAGATGCCGACGTACCGGCTG
This sequence comes from Flexilinea sp., assembly GCA_029983925.1. Lineage (GTDB taxonomy): Bacteria > Chloroflexota > Anaerolineae > Anaerolineales > Anaerolineaceae > Flexilinea. The sequence goes on along the minus strand of JASBYO010000106.1, from coordinate 3,319 downwards.
AAGAAGAATATTATCCATTTCGCCGCCCATAAAAATCATCTCGGAATCTACCCCGGACCCGACGCGATCGCCGCTTTTTCCGACCGGCTTGGCGGTTATAAATCGAGCAAAGGCGCGTTTCAAATTCCCTATACGAAAGAAATCGATCCGGATTTGATAACCGATCTGGTTCGCTGGAACCTGGAGAAACTCAAATGAAAAAAGAAAACCTGTATAAATTACCGGTCGCCGAAGTTTATCCGTATTACGTAAAAAAAGTCGAATCGAAAGGACGAACCGTCGAAGAACTGACCCGCGTCATAACCTGGCTGACCGGCTATGACGAAGCGCAGCTGACCGAAAGGCTCGAAAACCGGACCGATTTCCGAACCTTTTTCGCCGAAGCGCCCGAAATGAACCCGGCCGCGGAGAAAATTACCGGAGTCATCTGCGGCGTCATGATTTAAGAGATCTACGACCCGCTGATGAAAAATATTCGCCGAATGGATAAGCTGATCGACGAGCTGGCGAAGGGGAAAAAGATGGAAAAAATCCTGCGGGTTTGAAATAAAAAAACTTCCGCAATTCGGAAGTTTTTTTAGCAAGTAGCGGGGGCACGATTCGAACGTACGACCTCCGGGTTATGAGCCCGACGAGCTGCCTCTGCTCTACCCCGCATCAACGATTACAATATTACCGTTTTTATTCATTCCTGTCAAGTCGGGAAAAATTCTCATGACATCGCGGCGGGAACTGTGGATTGTCAAAGTAAACGCAACCGTGGGAAGCGGAAAAAATGAATTTGAAGTCGGCGGATTTATGAAAATAAAAATCAGAGAAATGTTGCAATCCGATATAACTGAATTTCCTGCTGAGTTTGAAAAACAAGGCTGGCGCAAACCTGTAGCGCAATTTCAAATGTATTATGATGAACAGGAAAACGGCGCAAGAAAATTATTTGTAGCTGAAGTTGATGGAAATGCTGCAGGATACGCTGCTCTTCTTTCTCATGATATATCGGGACCGTTCAAGGATAAAAATATTCCTGTAATTGTGGATTTCAATGTGTTGGAGAAATATCGGAGAAAAGGGATTGGAACTGCAATCATGGACGCTATCGAAAATTATGTCAAGGAATATTCATCTACAATCTGTCTTGGCGTAGGGCTTCACTATGGCTATGGCGCTGCACAAAGGATGTATGTCAAGCGCGGATATATTCCCGACGGCAGCGGCGTATGGTTTAATGGAAAACGCCTGGAACAGTATGAGCCTTGTGCGAATAATGATGAACTTGTACTTTACCTTTCTAAGCAACTTACTTAGTAAATTAGAATTTGTCGGTAAAACATATTTGAACGACAGAAAAGCGTCGTAGAAATACGGAAATTTGAAACAGACACAAAATTCTCTTGACATCGCGGCGTGAACTCCCGCCGAAGAAAATGGTAAAATTTCAACGGAAGAAATCTTAAAATACGACGAAAGGTCTTTTTCGTGAATTCAAATCAGCATCGTTCCACGGCAAAGTTATATTCTTTTTTACGATCCGATCTTTTCGGTTATTTTTTTCTGCTGATCCTAAGTCTGTCAGCCTTCATGCCCCTGATCAAACGGCTCGGTTTTTACTGGGACGATTGGTCGATGCTATGGTTTGAGGTTACGCAGGGTCCGAAGGGGTTCGCGGATGTTTTTACCGGCGATCGTCCGTTTTTAGGATTCCTGTACCGCTGGACAGGGGAATTCTTCAGCGCGAATCCGCTCGGTTGGCAGTTATTAACCGTCTGCTTCCGTTGGCTCGTCAGCTGCGCTTTCCTGCGTATGCTCCGCCTGATCTGGGAAGATAAACCGAGCCGAACGTTGTGGATCGCGGCGATCTGCGCCGTTTATTCGGGGTTCAAGCAAATGCCGATCGCGTACGTTTGGGGAAACGCTTTTATCCTGCTTTTCTTCTATTTGCTATCCTATGTCTTTATGCTCCGCGCGATCAGCGCGATTCGGTCCGGAAGACGAACGGCCGCGCTGATCCATACCCTCCTCGGCGTCGCCTCCTACCTGATCTGCACGCTCTGCACAGAGTATTACACCGGACTCGATCTGGCGCGAATCGTGATCATCTGGATATTCCTGCGGCAAGACGGCGAATACCGCGGCCTGCCGTTCTTCAAACAGCTCCGGGCGGCGGCTTTTTACTGGCTTCCGTACCTGGCCGCGCTGGGCGGGTTTATGGTCTGGCGCGTTTTCGTTTTCCGTTTTCCGTCTTACCAGCCGGTTCTGATCGAAGAATTAGAGAGGGCTCCGATTCGGACAGTTTTCGGATTAATCAAAACAGTGATCCTGGATCTCTATACCGCGACATGGGCGGCTTGGAGCGAATACTTCCGTTTCCCGTTCGGCGAATCGATAAGCCGCGCCGATCAGGTTTTCTGGGCTTTCGCCGCCGGCGCCTTCCTGATCTCGTTTATCGTTTTTTATGCCATGAAGAAAGTCGGACATCCGGCTAAGTCCCGTTCGGAGAACCCGCGCTGGGCGTTTGAAGCCGGAATCTTAGGGCTAAGCGCTGTAATCTTTCCCGGGCTGCCATACGTCATAACCGACTTGTCGCCGGCGCTGACTTTCCCGAGGGACCGCTGGCTGACCGCGTACATGTTCGGATCGGCGATCCTGCTAATCGCGTTGATTGACTGGATCGTTCGTTCGAAACCGCAAAAAATTTTCTTCGTATCGCTGATAACCGCGTTCATGGTCGGCGGAAACATCCTTAACGCCAACCGTTACGCGCGCGATTGGCGGATGCAGAAGGATTTTATCGATCAGCTCCAAACCCGGATCCCGGCGCTTAAAGCGCCGACATATCTTTTTACCGATTTCAATCCGCTGAATTTTGAAACCGATAACTCGCTGACCGGAATGGTCAATTTAGGGCTGTTTCCGGAAAACAGCGCGTTGGATTTACCGGTCGCGGTCGGGTTTTTCGACGTCCGATTTGAGCGGGATTTGAGCGCGATCATGAACGGCGATCCGATTTATCACGGGTTTCGCTCCGCCCTTTATCACGGCGCGGCGGAAGATATTCTCGTCTACTTCTATTCGCCTCCCGGCTGTCTTAGAATCCTCGATCCTGAACAACACGCCGATCTGCCCATTTTTCCGAAATCATTTTACGAACTGATCCCGTATTCAAATCCGGACCGGATTCTGGCCTCGGACGAACCGCGGTCGGATTTTGTCCAAACGAATATATTTAAGCAACCCATCGATGACCGCGCTTGGTGTTACTTTTTTCAAAAAGCCGATTTCGCCCGCCAGAATCAGGATTGGTTTGCAATCGCCAAAATCG
>JASBYO010000105.1 GCA_029983925.1 Flexilinea sp. | reverse complement strand
GGGGATTTTCAGTTGAAAATCCCCTCCCCGCATAAAACGATTTGAAGTCGGCGGGTGAATTTCGTTGCAATAGAATTCGTTTTGAGACGCTCTCTTTTCACGCGTCCGCAAAGTCGGATACGCCCGAATTTCCGCTTTTTCAATTTAGCGCGTCGCTACAAATTTCTTTTTTTTACAAAATAACCATGAAAAAAATTGACATCCGTCCGTTTTTACGGCAAAATCAATAGTAACAGTATTGCGTCGGCTTTCACTGGTTTTTATAGCTTTAACCGGCGCCCGGCCCGGTTTATCCGGAGTTCATCATCCGTAAGGAATTCAGAAGGAGTAACAATGAGCAAAAAATGGTTAAGCCTAACCCTTAGTCTTGCGATGATCATGGCCATGATCGTCCCCGCTTTCGCGCAGGGAAACGTCCCGCTCGTCGTCGGTTCCGGGAGTTTCTCCGAAAAATTCTCCCCGTTTTATAATGACACGGTTTACGACCGCTACGCGATGGAATTAACGCAGGTCAAACTTTACACGACCGACCGCGTCGGCGGGATCGTATCGAACGCGATCGAAGGCGAAACCCGCGAATACAACGGCACCGATTACCTGTACACCGGTATCGCCGACACCTCCGTCGTTTACGACGAAGCGACCGATACGACGAAATATACCGCAAAACTGCGCGAAGACGTCTATTTCTCCGACGGCGAGCAGCTGACCGCCGACGACGTTATCTTCACTTATTACGTCTACCTCGATCCCGCCTATGTCGGCTCAACGACATTGAATACCTATCCGATCGTCGGCCTTCAGGATTACCTGACCCAGACGACCTCCGACGTCTACGCGAAGTACGAAGCGCTGGCGCTCGGGATTCAGGAAGCCGGCGCGGATCACGAATGGAGCGACGCCGACGCCTGGACGAAAGAGCAGCAGGAAGCCTATTGGACGCTGGTAAACGACCGCTGGACGTTCGAAGTCGAAGGAATCGTGAACTACGTTAATTCCAAATACGTCGACAAAGCCGAAGAAACAATCGGTTTCACGGCCGACGAAGTCGCCGCCGAAGAAGGCTTGAAAGTCGCGCTCGGCATGGCGCTCTGGGGCTTCGGCGAAGCCGCCGACGGCGTTCTCACCGCTGCGTCCGGAAAGACTTTTAATTTAGCGGACGGCGAATTCCCGACGATCGCCGACTACGTTGATGAAACCGTCCTCGCTTACGAAGGCGACGCCGAAGAATTTTTCTCGATCGAAAGCGCCAACTCGAAGAACCAGTCGATTCTCAGCTTCGCGAAAGACAGTTTCATCAAAGAATTAGGTTCGGCCGATCCGGAAATGACCGAGGGCATCCCGAACGTCGCCGGTATCAAGAAGATCGACGATTTCACGGTTGAAGTCACGACGAACGGGTTTGAAGCGCCCGCCGTTTACCAGATCCTCGGCATCTACGTCGCGCCGATGCATTACTACGGCGATCCCGAACAGTATGATTACGAAAACAATATGTTCGGCCACCCGTACGGCGATCTGAGCGTTGTCGAAGCGAAGACGACGAAACCGATGGGAGCCGGTCCGTATAAATTCGTTAAATTCGAGAACAAGGTTGTCTACTTTGAAGCCAACGAAAATTACTGGGACGGCGCTCCGGTCACGAAAGAAGTTCAGTTCCGCGAGACCAACGCGAACGAATTCGTCGCGGCGCTCAGCTCCGGAACGATCGACGTCGGCGACATGTCCGGATCCAAGGCGAACTACGAGGAAATCGCCTCGTATAACAGCAACGGCGAAATCAACGGCGACGTCATCAACACGATCAAGGTCGACAACCTCGGTTACGGCTATATCGGGCTGAACGCCGATACGATGAACGTCGGCGGCGAACCCGATTCCGAAGCTTCGAAGAATTTACGCCGCGGTTTCGCGACCGTCCTCTCCGTCTACCGCGACACGTCCTACAACTCATACTACGGCGAAGCCGCGTCGGTTATCAACTACCCGATTTCCAACACCTCCTGGGCAGCCCCGCAGAAGACCGACCCGGACTATAAAGTCGCCTTCTCGGTCGACGTCGACGGGAACGACATCTACACGGAAGAGATGGACGATGCCGCCCGTTACGAAGCCGCGATCAACGCCGCGATCGGGTTCTTCAAAGCCGCCGGCTACACCTTCGACGAAGCGACCGGTAAATTCACCGCCGCTCCTGAAGGCGCGAAGATGAGCTATGAAGTTATGATCGGCGCCGACGGCACCGGCGACCACCCGTCGTTCGCGGTCCTGACCGACGCGCAGGCCGCGCTCGAAACGATCGGCATCGACCTGCGGATCAACGACCTCTCCGACACATCCGTGATGTGGACGACGCTCGACGGCGGGGAACAGGAAATGTGGTGCGCCGCGTGGCAAACAACGATCGACCCCGACATGTATCAGGTCTACCACAGCAGCGGCATCGTCGGGCGCGGCGGTTCCGACTCGAACCACTATCATATCGACGATCCGGAACTCGACGAAGCGATCGTGTTAGCGCGTCAGTCGGACGATCAGGGTTACCGGAAACAGGTTTACAAGACCGCGCTCGATATCATCGTCGACTGGGCGGTCGAAATTCCGGCCTACCAGCGCCAGAACGCCTCGATCTACAGCACGCAGCGCATCGTTCCGGAGTCGATGCTCCCGGACAGCACGACGTACTACATGTGGCGCGAAGGCATTGACGCGATTACCATGAGCGCCGCCGCCGAATAACGGTTTTAAATTTTTTGGGACTGCGGAACGCCGCGCAACCAGGAAATAACCGCGGCGTTCCGCGTCTGTTCCTTACGATCATCCCGGAGGTTATTTCTATCCACCAAAATAATCTCCCCTATTGTTTTTTTCATTTTCTGGGACGAATCGGAAGCGTAAGAATAAAATCGTCGCGGCTCAAACGATCGCCCACAACATTAAAGAAAGGGGTTCGATGTCAAAATACTTGTTACGTCGGTTTCTTTTCGCAGCGATTATCCTCATCTTCGGATCGTTGATTATCTACACCGTAATCCGGTGTCTGCCGACTTCTTTCATTGAAACCACCGCGCGGCAGCGATCCTCCATGCCCGGCGCGAAATCTTACGCTGAAATTCTGGAGGAATTAAATAAACTTTACGCGCGCGATACCTCGATTTTGGACGGCTTCTTTAAGTGGTTCAAAAACGCCATGCAGGGCAATTGGGGAACGTCATGGGTTTTCACGAAACCGGTCGTCGAAAAGTTCCGGGAAGTTATCTGGTATTCGATCTTTTTAAACATCGTCACCCTTTTCGTCCAAACGTTCGTCTCTATTCCGCTGGGAATTACCGCCGCGCGCAACCAGTACGGAAAAACCGATTACTTTGTTACCGTTTTTTCTTTAGCCTGTATTTCGCTGCCGACGTTTTTCCTGGCGACCGTACTGAAATTCATTTTCGCGATCAAATTAGACTGGTTCGATCTCTACGGCGCGGTCGGACGTTTCCATATGCAGCTTGACGCGTGGGGAAAATTCCTCGACCTGGCGCATCACATGGTCCTTCCGGTCGTCACGCTCTCGATGCTGAGTATCGGCGGTATGATGCGCTTTACCCGTACGAACATGCTCGAAGTTCTCAACGCCGATTATATTCGGACCGCCCGCGCGAAGGGCCTTCCGGAAGATATCGTCATCCGCAAGCACGCCTTCCGCAACACGCTGATCCCGCTGGTTACGTATATGGCCTACCTGATCCCGAACATGTTCGCCGGATCGCTGATTACCGAAACGCTCTTTCAGATTCCGGGGATCGGTTTCGTCGCTTATACCGCCGTTACGCAGGGGGATATCCCGTTCGCAATGTTCTATTCATTCTTGACGATCGCGCTGACGCAGGTCAGCTTATTGATTGCGGACTTTATGTACGCCGCGGTCGATCCGCGCGTCCGGATCAATTAGAAAGGAATCCGACATGAGCGAACAGCCTATTCTCAACAACACGCCCGTTGAAAATCCTGAACCGGAAATTCGTCTTGACGACGAAAAACGCGTCCGCGTTCTTTCCCCCGGATTGCTGATCTGGCGCCGGTTCGTCCGAAATAAACTCGCGATTGCCGGGCTTATTATCCTGGCCTCGATGTTCATATTTTCGTTTATCGGCGGACTGATATCGCCGTACAAGCAGCAGCAAGTCTTTCGCAAGACGGATACCGCGATGCGCGAATACGCTTCGGCGATGATTAACGAGGATTTACGCTATATCGTCAAAGACGGCGAGAAATTCTCGAATATCGCCGCCGCGAATTTCGTTCTCGCTAAAAATAATAAACGGACGACGTTCGACTACGCCGGAACGCATTATTCGTTTAAAGCCGGCGCGGAAGATTTCTACGAAATCTATTCGCTGACTGAAATCGGAAGCGTCCTGATGCTTGGGAAAAAACCCAATTTCGATTTGAACGAAGGCGAAACGCTGACGGCGGAAGAAGAAACCGCGATCGCCGAAGCGGTAAAAACGAAAACGGCAGCTTTCGAACTCGACGGGAAACAGTTCGTGCTGCGCCGCGACGGGAAAAATAATATTATCAGCGTCACGAAGCCGATCGCGATCGGAACAACGCTGATCTTCGACGCGTCCGACCGGGAAGGCGTTCCGATCGTCAATAATTACGAATTCATTCGCGGCGCCGGTCTCGCCATACTCGAGAACGAAAGCGACTTTACCTGCGGCGGACAAACCTACGCGATCGTCGAAACGGATGATAAGACGACCGTTTACCGCAGCGGATCGGAAGACGAACCGTTCGCGACGATTTCAAACCTGATGATCCGCGCGACGTCGCCCGACGTCTTCCTTTCGACCGATTTTAAAAACGCGTTCCTCGACGCGGCCGCTAACGGTCAGCGCGCTTTTTCGCTCGAGAACGCCGATGGAGAGCCGGTCGAATATACGATCACGCGCACACACAACACCTACACGATTCGGACCGCGTCCTTAACCGAACTGATCAACATGTACGCGCCTCCGTCGCGGAGCCATATCCTCGGAACCGACAGCAACGGCATGGATATTTTGACGCGCCTGATGTACGGCGGACGCGTTTCGCTCGTCGTCGGGTTCGTCGTCGTATTTATCGAATTGATTATCGGCGTAATCGTCGGCGGTATCTCCGGGTATTTCGGCGGGATCGTCGATATGCTGATTATGCGCTTTATCGATATCTTCAACGCGATCCCGTTTTATCCGATCGTCTTTATCCTCGGCGCGATTATGGACACGATGCAGATCGCGCCGATGCAGCGGATTTTCATCCTGATGATCGTTATCGGCCTCAACGGCTGGACCTCGATCGCACGGATCGTCCGCGGCCAGATCCTTTCCCTGCGCGAGCAGGATTTCATGCTCGCCACGCGCGCGACCGGAATTCGAACCATGCGCCAGATTTTTGTCCATCTCGTTCCGAACGTCATGCCGCTCCTCATCGTACAGGCGACGCTCTCGCTCGGTTCGATCATCATTATCGAAGCTACGCTGTCTTACCTGGGAATCGGGATCAAATACCCGTACGCTTCCTGGGGATCGATTATCAACGCCGCGACCAATCTCCACGTCATGACCAACTACTGGTACATGTGGTTCCCCGCCGGCATCTTGATCTTCCTGACCGTTCTCGGCTTCAACTTTGTCGGCGACGGACTGCGCGACGCATTCGATCCGAAGATGAAATAACGGGAGGGCTGAAAAATGGCATTCTGGAATAAAAAACAAAACGGCAAGAAATCGCTCGATCCGAATTATATTTCGGCCGCCGATTCGGCGCGGATCGCCCGCGAAAACCGGAAAATTACGACCGCGTACGAAAAGAAACGCAGCCGAAAAAACGTCCCCGAGTCCGAATACTTAACGAAAATGCGCGATCCGAAGAACGTCGTTGAATTCGACGACGTCCATACCTATTTCTATACCGATATCGGAACGGTTCATGCCGTCGACGGCGTAACTTTCGATATCCCCGCCAGCTCGACCGTCGGCGTCGTCGGCGAATCCGGCTGCGGAAAATCGGTTACCGCGCTGTCGCTGATGCAGCTTGTTCAGCGCCCGCAGGGACAGACGGTCAAAGGCGAAATCCGCGTCAATTTAGGCGATAAAGCTTACGATATCGTGCGGACGCCGACCGAGGCGATGACGCATATCCGCGGCAACGAAGTCTCGATGATTTTCCAGGAACCGATGACGTCGCTGAACCCCGTTTTCCGCGTCGGGGCGCAAATCGACGAAGTTATCCGCATGCACAACCCGGAGATGAACCCGGATCAAGTCAAAGCGCGTACGCTCGAAATGATCAACCTGGTCGGGATCGCCAATCAGGAAGGCGTTTACGGCATGTATCCGCACCAGCTGTCCGGCGGGATGCGCCAGCGGATCATGATCGCGATCGCGCTTGCCTGCAACCCGAAAGTCGTTATCGCGGACGAACCGACGACCGCGCTCGACGTAACGATCCAGGCGCAGATCCTTGACCTGTTCCGCAGCCTGAAAAGCCGGATCAACGCCTCGATTATCCTGATCACGCACGATCTGGGCGTTGTCGCCGAAATGGCGGATTACGTCGTCGTCATGTACTCCAGCCGGATCGTTGAAAAAGGAACGGCGCGCGAAATTTTCCATGACCCGCGTCACCCATATACGATCGGATTAATGAAATCGAAGCCGATCCTGAATAAAAAAGTTGATAAACTGTACTCGATTCCGGGATCCGTCCCAAGCCCGATCGATATGCCGAATTATTGTTATTTCCGCGACCGCTGCGATAAACGCTTCGGGCGCTGCAACGGCGCATATCCGCCGCAAATCCAAATATCCGACACCCATTTTGTCAGCTGCTACCAGTACGCTCCGGAGAATGAAAAATGAATCAGCAACCACTCTTAGAAGTCAAGAATCTAAAAAAATATTATCCTCTAAGAAGCGGATTCCTGAATCGCGTTACCGGTTATGTAAAAGCGGTTGACGGAATTTCGTTCAGCATTCCGCAAGGAAAAACGATGGGCCTGGTCGGCGAATCCGGCTGCGGAAAGACGACGGCCGGGAAAACGATCCTGCGGCTGGAAGAGAAAACCGACGGCGCAGTTCTCTTTGAAGGGCGCGAGGTTTACGATATCGGGAAAGAAGAGATGCGCCGGCTTCGTCCGAAGCTTCAAATCATCTTCCAAGATCCGTATTCGTCGCTTTCCCCGCGCTTACCCGTCGGCGAAATTATCGGCGAAGCGGCTCGCGAACATAAAATCGTCCCTTCCGACGAATATGACGACTATGTGACGAAAATCATGTTGGACTGCGGCTTGCAGGAATATCATAAATTGCGCTATCCGCATGAGTTTTCCGGCGGCCAGCGTCAACGCATCTGCATTGCCCGCGCTTTGGCGCTGAATCCGAAATTTGTCGTCTGCGACGAACCGGTTTCCGCGCTCGACGTCTCGATCCAGGCGCAGATTATCAACCTGCTGGAAGAATTGCAGTCGAAATTCGATCTGGCCTACCTGTTCATTTCTCACGATCTTTCCGTCGTCCAGCATATTTCGGATGCCGTCGGCGTCATGTATCTGGGTTCAATGGTCGAATACGCGCCGAAAGACGAAATCTTCGCCCATCCGCTGCATCCGTACACGGAAGCGCTTTTCAGCGCTATCCCGGTTCCGGATCCGGATTATGCGATGAACCGAATTATCCTTGAGGGATCGATCCCTTCCCCCGCGAATCCGCCGTCGGGCTGTAAATTCCATACGCGCTGCGCCAAAGCCATGCCGCAATGCAAAGAAATCACGCCTGAAATGACGGAAGCCGCGCCGGGTCATTTCGTCAGCTGCCACCTGTTCCGAGCATAAGAATCGAGCAAGCCGAATCATGAATCAGAAGAACCCGCGCGAAGATGAATTTATCGACGATGGTCATACGATCGTAAGCATGAACGTCGAAGGGATGCCCTGGTACCGCTCTGCGAACGAACCGAAAGAGATCGTTACGGATAATCGGACGACATGGCTAATCATCAAGGAGAGCTGGAAAGCCGCCGCCGTCGTTTGTACGATATTTTCGCTGGCGTTGATCCTGACCATGCTGGCGTTCATGCGATAAGGACAAGAAAAAAGAGCCGTCCCAAAATTCGAAATTCCAAAATATGCTTGAGAATATTTTCGAAGTATTTCTTTCTGATTTCGAACGAGTGACGCTGCGGCTTTTGTGAATGATCCGAAAAACGGGCGGATAATCGAGCAGGAGGGGGGA